>NZ_JAATOS010000073.1:0-14374 GCF_011806505.1 Salipiger sp. HF18
GGGCACGGGCGCCGCAATCGTGCAACTGGCCGAGGCCGCGGGCGCCCACTGGACCGACGTGCTCACCGCCCTCACCGGCGCCTACGTGGCGCGGCACCTCGCATCCGTGGCAAGCGGCGCCGCGTCGGACGTGGTGCTTGGCATCCCGCTGCAGAACCGCATGGGCCGGGTGGCCCGGACCCCCTCGACGCAGGTCAATGTCCTGCCCCTGCACCTCGTGATCGACGAGACCGCGCCGCTCGCCGACTGGCTGCGCGGTGCTGCCGCGCGGCTCGCCGCCATGCGCCGCAACAGCCGCTACCGGGGCGAGGCCCTGCAGCGCGAGCTTGGCCGGATCGGGGCAGGGCGCAGGCTCTGGGGGCCGCTGGTCAACATCCTGCCCTTCGACGCCTGCCCGTCGCTTTCACGCTGCGACACGCGGTTGCAGATCCTCGGCGCGGGGTCGGTGGACGACATCACCTTCTGCTTCCGCGGCGACCCCGGGGCAGGCCTGCTGGTGCAGGTCGACGGCAACGACGCACGCTATAGCGCCGCCGAAACCGCAGCCCATGGCGCCCGGCTCGCGCAGTTCCTGGCGCAGGCCGTCACCGCCCGGACGCTGGCCGCGGTGCTGACCCTGACACCCGCCGAGACCGAGGCCACGACGCTCGCCCGCAATGCCACGGCCCACCCGGTGCCGCAGACCACGCTCACGGCGCTGATCGAGGCCCAGATGCGCGCCACCCCGGACGCCCCGGCGCTGGTCTTCGGAGACACCCGGCTCAGCTACGCCGAGCTCGATACCCTGAGCGCCGCGCTCGCGCGGCGGCTGGCGTCGCGCGGCATCGGGCCGGGCGCGGTGGTCGGCGTGGCGCTGCCGCGCTCGGTGGCGCTGATCGTGGCGCTTTTGGGCGTGATCCGCGCCGGTGCCGCCTACGTGCCGCTCGACCCCGAGGACCAGAGCGCCCGCCGCGCCGACATGATCGCCCGCGTCTCTCCCGCCGTCCTCCTTGGCGAGGACGGCTTCGACGCCGGATCCGTGCCCGTGCTCCACCCGCTCGGCCCCGAGGTGACGCCCGGTCGGCATGACGTCCCTCCCGACGACGCCACGACCGACTTGCCCGAAAGGTGTTCCCTCGCGACCACACCTCACCCGCAGGGCGCGACGCCGCCCGAAGCGACGCGCGGGGCACCCGACCGCACTCGGCTCGAAACCAGACGCGCCCCGTCCGACAGCCCTCCTGTCGCGCTCGTGCGCGCCCCCTCCGAGAGAACGTCCGTCGCCACCACGCGCGCCCAGCCAGACAGTCCGCCCCCCGAAGCGACGCGCCATCTTCTCGATAGCCCTCCCCCCAGGACCACACCGCAGCCGCCTGCCCCCGAAGATGCCGCCTACGTTCTCTTCACCTCGGGCTCCACGGGGCGGCCCAAGGGCGTGGTCATCGAGCACGACGCCATCGTCAACCGGCTGCTCTGGATGCGCGAGACCTACGGCTTCGGCCCCGGCGACCGCATCCTGCAGAAGACCCCCGCAACCTTCGACGTCTCGGTTTGGGAGTTCTTCCTGCCGTTCCTCTCCGGCGCCACGCTGGTGGTGGCGCCCCCCGGCGCGCAGCGCGACCCGGTGGCGCTGGCGGCGCTGGTGCGGGCGCAGGGCATCACCGCCATGCATTTCGTGCCCTCGATGCTCGAGCTCTTCCTTCAGGCGACGGCCTCCGAAGGGCTCGCCATCGCCCGGGTCTTCGCCAGCGGCGAGGCGCTGCCGCAGCGGCTGGCCGACCTTTTCCACGACCGCATCAGGGGGCGGCTTTTCAACCTCTACGGCCCGACCGAGGCGGCGGTGGATGTCACCGCGCACGAGGCGCTGCCCGGCCAGCCGGGGGCTTTTGTGCCGATCGGGCGGCCGGTCTGGAACACCCGCACCCACCTGCACGATGCGCAGGGGCGGCCGGTGCCCGACGGCGTGCCGGGGCGGCTCTTCCTCGGCGGGCGGCAGATCGCGCGCGGCTACTTCGGCCAGCCAGACCTGACCGCCGAGCGCTTCCTCCCCGATCCCTGCGACCCCGGGGGACGGCTTTATGACACCGGCGATCTGGCGGTGAGCGACGGGGACGGCGTGCTCACCTTCGTCGGCCGCGTCGATCACCAGGTGAAGATCCGCGGCGTCCGCATCGAGCCCGCCGAGATCGACCGGGCGCTCGACGACAGCGGGCTCGTCCGGCAAGCCGCGGTGATCGTGACCGAGGGCCCCGACGGCGGCGCCCGTCTTCTGGCCTACGTGGTGCCCCGCCCGGGCGAGACCGCGGCCTCGATCCGCGCCGCGCTGGCCGCGCGGCTGCCGCAGGCGATGGTGCCGTCGCAGGTGGTGCCGCTCGACGCGCTGCCGCTGACCCCGAGCGGCAAGCTCGACCGCAAGGCGCTGCCTGCACCCGAGACCGACCATCCCGGCGGCGCCACGCCCGACAGCCCGACCGAGCGGCTGCTCGCGGCGCTCTATGCCGAGATCCTCGGCCTGCCGGCGCCCGCCGCCACGGGCACGGACTTCTTCCTCGCGGGCGGGGACTCGCTTGGCGCGGTGCGGCTCTGCCTGCGTATCGAGGACGAGCTGGGCGCCGATCCCGGCCTCGGCGCCGTGCTCGAAACCCCGGTGCTGGCCGACCTTGCGCGGCGGCTCGACGCCAGCCGTCCCGGCGCCGGGGCGCCCGACCTCGGGCTCGGGCCGGTGCTGCAGCTGTCGCAGGGCGAGGGCGCGCCGCTCTTCGCGGTGCACCCGGCGGGCGGGCTGGCGTGGTGCTACCGCAGCCTCGCGCTGGCGCTGCCGGGGGTGCCGGTGGTGGGGCTGCAATCGCCGCTGCTCGACCCCGACACGCCAACGCCACCGAGCCTCGGCGCGTTGGCGCAGCGCTACATGGACCGCGTCGAGGCGCTGCAGCCGCAGGGACCGCTCACGCTGCTGGGCTGGTCGCTGGGTGGCATCATCGCCCACGCCATGGCCGCCGAGGCCGAGCGGCGCGGGCGCGAGGTGGCGCGGCTGGTGCTGCTCGATGCTTACCCCTCGGACTGCTGGCGCAACGAACCCGAGCCCGACGACGGCGCCGCCCTGCGCGCGCTGCTGGCCATCGCGGGCTTCGACCCCGAGGCCCATGCGAACCTCGCGACCCGCGCCGAGGTGATGGGCTTTCTGCGCCGCAAGGGCAACGCGCTGGCGCTGCTGCCCGAGGCGGTGCAGACGGGCGTGATCCGCAGCGTGCAGGCCACCAACGCGCTGGTGCGCGGCCACCAGGAGCCCCGCGTCGCGGCGCCGCTCCTGCACGTCACAGCGACCCGCGATCAGGAGGGCAGCGGCCGCCACGCGGGGCTCTGGCAGGCCTTCGCGGGCGGCGTCGAGCGGCTCGAGCTCGACTGCCGTCACCGGGACCTGATCGCGCCCGATCGGGTGGCCGAGGTCGTGGCGGCGATGGCGGGCCGCCGCCTGCCGTCGCTGTCGCCGGTGCGCTGACCCCCGCGCCAGACCACGGGCACGAAGGCGTGCGTTGCCCGGGTGCTCGACCTTCGGTGCCCGGGCGGCTATCTCGCTGTGGTCAGCCCACCGGCCGCCGGAGATACACCCTTGAGCCAGCACGACACCGCCGCCCCTGCCGATCCCTTCGCGGGCGATGCCTGCCCCGAGATCGGCTACAACCGCGTGTGGTTCAACCTGATGCGGATCCAGCGCTCGCTCGGGCCGCGGATCGCCCGGGCGCTGCGCGAGGCGGGGCTCGAGGATCCGGTCTGGTACGAGATCCTGCTCGAACTCGAGGCGGCGGGCCCCGAGGGCATGGCGATGGCGGATCTCGAGGCCAAGCTCTACATGCCGCAATACGCGCTTTCTCGGCAGGCGCGGCGGCTCGAGGAAACCGGCTGGATCCGCCGCACACCGCGTCCCGGCCCCGGGCGGGGCCAGACCCTCGCGCTGACCGAGGCCGGCAAGGGGCTCGAGACGCAGGTCTGGAAGATCTACGAGGACGCGATCCGCACCCACCTGCAGGACCGGCTCAGCACCGACGAGGCCTACGCGCTGGCGCGCATGCTCATCCGCCTCTATCCTTAGCGGGGGGCGCCCAGGGCGTGGTCAGAACCTCGCCACGGCCACCAGCGAGACGGTGCGTCCCGGCTCCTTGAGCGTGGTGACGTCGCCGTATTCGCCGCCATAGGTGCCGCGGTCGGCGTATTCCTTGTCGAAGAGGTTGGTGATCTCGGCCCGGATCGTCATGTCGTCGAACCGCGGCGGCACGTATTCCGCGAAGAGGTTCACCACCGCGTAGGCGTCGAGATCGTCGAGCCCCGAGGGCATCTCGTAATCCAGCGCCGCGTCCAGCCCGCCGCCGACGCGCAGCCCGTCGATGCCGGTCTTCTGGTCCAGCTCGAAGGCCATGACGGTGCCGAGCGGCGCGCCGAAGTCGAGCGCGTCGTAGCTCTGGGTCCGGTCGCCGTCGACGAAGGCGTCGCTCTTCGACAGGGTGAAGCGCGCGAATCCGCTGTCCCAGCCATAGGTGGCGCCAAGGTTGAAGCCGCGGCTCTCGAAGTCGAAGTTGTCGCTGCCGCCGCGCGCGTCCTCGATCCGGCTCACGAAGAGCTCGCCGCCGATCTTGAGCGCGCCACGCTCCCAGTCGAAGCCCAGCGTGGCGTTGCGCGCCCGGCTGGCCTCGAGCGTGCCGTAATCAAAGGGCGGCAGGAACAGGGAGAAGGTGTAGTTGTCCTCGATGTCGACGCCGCCGAACACCGACGACACGCCGCCGCGCAGGGTGAGGCTGTCGGTCAGCCTGTAGCTGGCCGAGAGGTTGGCCGAGGCCCCCTCGTGCGAGACCTCCTTGCCGGTGACCCCCTCGAAGGTCTGCCAGTCGTAGCGCGCGCCGAACGAGAGGCCGAGCCGGTCGGTGGGCGTCAGCCGGGCCTGCGCGAAGATGCCGGTCGTGCGGCTGGTCTCGGTCTGGTACTCGGCGTAATCCGGGCTGTCGTATTCGCCGAAGCTCTCCTGCCAGTCGACGCCCGCGTCCACCGTGCCCATCGAGAGGTTGAAGGTGTTCTGCAGCGTCGCGGACTTGGTCCAGGACAGGCCGTTGCTGTCCCATGGCTCATTGATGATCACGTCGCTTTCTGAGTAGCCGATGCGCACGGAGGGATCCCAGAGTCCGGTCGCCATGGTGTTCTCGTAGCGCAGGGAATAGCTGCTGCGGGTGGTCTCGTAGCGTCGAAGGGTCTCGCCCGGTTTCACCGGCCCGCCGAAATTGGCCCGCCACTGGCGCAGCGCGTCGTCGCGCAGCTGCTGGGCCGAAAGCTCGAACCGGTGCCCCGAGGGCGCCTCGTAGACCACCTTGCCGAGCAGGCTGTCGAGATCCGCCGCGGTGCCGCCGATGGTGTCGCCGGCGCCGGAGTCGTAATCTTCGCCGCTGGCACGCTTGGCATAGCCCAGCACCGACAGGCCGCCGCTGCGCCCGGCAAGGGTCAGCGCCCGCTGGAAGGTCTCGCCGTTGTCGCCGTAGCTGAGGCGGACGTTGCCGCCGAAATTGCGCCCGTCCTCGAGAATGCTGTCCGGATCCACGGTCTCGAACACCACCGAGCCCGCCAGCGCATAGGGCCCGGCATCGGCGGGCGAGACGGTGGCATCGACCCGCACCTGCTCGAGCAGACCGGGGTCTATGGCATTGGCGGTGACGTGGTGGAAGGCGCGGTTGTTTTGCGGCGTGCCGTCGACGGTGACGCCGAGGTTGAGCATGTCGACGCCGTTGACGAAGATCTTCTGCGCGATGGGAATGCCGCCTCCGACCGAGACCGAGGCGATGCCCGCAAACACGTCCTTCAGGTCGCCGGTCCGCGCCCGCTCGAGCTCGAGCCCCGAGACATACATCGAGGTCGCCCGGTCGGCGGCGCCGGACACCGGGTCCCTGGCCTCGAAATAGATCGGATCGAGTTCGTAATATCCCTCGAGTTCCTGTGCACCCGCTTGTCCCGCGCCGAGTGCTGCCGCCGCGGTTCCTGCAAGCAGGAGCCGTCGCATGTTGTGATGCGCCATGGCTCTGTCCCCTGATGTCCGGAATGTCTCCTGTCGCTGGGGCGCTGCCTGGCTGAGGCCGGACCGTAATCGCGGCATGCATAACATGCAATTGCATGTTTTGGTCGCCATGGGCAGCGTGGCATTCCGACGACACCTGCCCGCAAGGCGGGCACGCGACACCTCGGGCCCGAACAGGCGCCGCGGCCCTTGCCCCGGCGGGAATTTGCCGAGCGGAGCCCGCAACTTGGCAGGGAGACCCTCGCGACATTTCTTGCGGCTTGCCTTCCCGAAAGTGGCCGATAGCCTACATGTCACGTTCCGGGTGGGTTGCCTCGTAGGGCGACACCACGTTTCCTTACGCAACCCAGGGCAGCAGAACCCGTGATCCCCGCATTTTCCTTCTTCGTTTTCGGCATCGCCTATGCGCTGGCCTCCTTCGTGATCGCGGTGTTGCTGCGCGACGGGGTGGTCCGCGACATGCTGTCCACCTTGACCTCCGATCCGGACGTCTCGCTCTGGTACGTGGCGGTGATCGCAGTGCTGGTGTCGCTCTGGGCGATGCGGGCCGAGGCCCGGCGCGGCGTCGGCACGGGCAGGGCGGTCGGCAACGTGCTCATGGTCTACGCGGCGATCTTCGCGCTGCACCTCGGCTTCACCCTGTTCAAGACCACGATGCCCCAGATCGTGCCCTATTACGCCGACCCCTACCTTGCGCGCTTCGACGCCTGGCTGCACGGCCACGTCGACGCCTGGGCGGTGATCAACCGCGCCTTCGGCTCCGAGACCATGCTGCGCCTCGCGCCGCTCTACCACGGGCCGTGGCTGGTTGTGGCCTTCCTGTTCCCGGTGGTGCTGGTGGCCTGCGACGACGACCACGCGCGGGTGCGGCGCTATCTCGTGCTGTATTGCGCCAGCTGGATCGTCATCGGCAACGTGCTGGCGCTTGGCGGCATGTCGGTGGGGCCGGTGTTCTATGACCGCATCTACGGCAGCGACCGCTTCGCCTCGCTGACCTTGATGCTGAGCTTCGCCGGCGTCGGCGACACCACCATGGGCGCGCTGCAGGATTACCTGTGGGAGATGTACTCGGCCGGGCAGCGCAGCTTCGGCGCCGGGATCTCGGCCTTTGCCTCGGTGCACGTGTCGGTGGCGACGGTGGTGGCGCTTTACTGCGGCGAACGTTCCGCGCTGCTGGCCTTCCCGGCGGCGCTGTTCTGCGGGTTGATCCTGCTGCTGTCGATCTGGAGCGGCTACCACTACGCGGTGGACGGCTATTTCTCCATCGGGGTCATGGCGCTCTTGTGGATGTACCTGCGCCGCCGCTCCCGCACGTCCGAGCCCGGCACCGCCAACGCCGTGCTGCTGCAGGTCCGCAAGGACTGAGCCCGCGCCCCGGCGCGGCCTCTGCACTTGAAAATCGGTGATTGTGACGCTATATTGCGTGACAGTCACCGATAGGAGCCAGGGCATGCACATCGCAAACTTCGCCGAAGGCGGGCAGTTCGAGCCCCGCAAGATCGCCGCCGCGCTCCGCACCTCGGCGGAGGAGGTCGCGATGACCGTGGGGCTCGGCAAGGACGCCCTGCAGCGCCGCACCCGCATCAGTTCCGACAAGACCCAGCGCCGCCTGCGCGAGCTGGTCGAGGTGCTCAACAAGGTCGAGCCGCGCTTCGGCTCCGAGCTCATGGCCTATGCGTGGTACCGGTCCGAGCCGCTGCCCGGTTTCGACGGGCGCACCGCGATGCAGCTGGTGCAGGAGGGCAAGGCGCAGCAGGTGCTCGAATACATCGACGCGGTCGACGCCGGCATCTTCGCCTGATGCCCCTGACAGACGGGCGCTACGCGGGGCCACTCTATCGCGCCCTGAACCCGGTCTATGCGCGCGAGCCCCTGTCGGGCCGCGGCGCCGAGCTTTACGGCGGCCGGTTCAACGCCAGGGGCACGCCCGCGCTCTATACCGCGCTGGACCCGGCGACGGCGCTGCGCGAGTCGAGCCAGGCGGGCAGCCTGCAACCCACGGTCCTGGTCTCCTACCGGGCCGACCTCGGGCCGGTCTTCGACAGCCGTGACGCGGGCGCGCTCGAGGCACGGGGCATGTCGGCCGGGGCGCTGGCGGATCCGGGCTGGCGGGCGGCGATGCTCGACGGCAGGCCGGTGCCGACGCAGGAGTTCGCGCGCGCTCTGGTCTCCGACGGGTTCGCAGGCCTGCTGGTGCGCAGCTACGCCAAGGGCGCGACCGGGGCCAACCTCGTGCTCTGGCGGTGGACGGATGAGGGCAGCGCGCTGGCCGTGATCGACGACGAGGACCGGCTGGGGCGCATGTGAGCGCCCCGGCCGCGCGATGGTCCGGACCTTTCGAACGGCCCGGACAGCGCGCCATGCCCGCAGTCAGTCCCAGCCGCGGGGCCGGGTGCGGTCGAGCTCGGGCGAGATCGGGATGAACTCCTTTTCGTCGCCCGGCGGCAGCCGGAACGGGCCGTTGGCCCAGTCCGCGGCCTTCCAGTCTTCCTTGGCCTGCTCGATCCGGTCCTTCGAGGACGATACGAAGTTCCACCAGATGTAGCGCGGCCCGTTCATCGTGGCCCCGCCAAGTGCCATCAGCCGCGCGCCCTGCGGACCGGCCTTGACCGAGATCCGGTCGCCCGGGCGGAACACCATCATCCGGCCTGCCTCGAAGATGTCGCCGGCGACATCGATCGCACCTTCGGTGACGTAGATCCCGCGGTCCTCCTGATCGTCGGGCAGCGGGAAAGCCGCGCCGGGCTGCAGCACCACGTCAAGGTAGAAGGTCTCGGTCGGCATCGCCACGGGGCTCTGCGCGCCATAGGCCGCGCCGAGGATCAGCCGCGCCTCGCAGCCCGCGTCCGAGATCACCGGCAGCGCCTCCTTGCCGTGGTGCTCGAAGTCCGGGTCGGTCTCTTCGAGATGCTCGGGCAGGGCGATCCAGGTCTGGACGCCGAACAGGCTGTGGCGGGTGCCACGGGTGTTCTCGCTGGTGCGCTCGGAATGGGTCACGCCCCGGCCCGCGGTCATCCAGTTGACCTCGCCGGGGTAGATCATCTGGTGGCTGCCGATGCTGTCGCGGTGCTCGAACTCGCCCTGATACAGGTAGGTGACGGTGCCGAGCCCGATATGCGGGTGCGGGCGCACGTCGATGCCGCCCTCGGTGATGAACTCGGCCGGGCCCATCTGGTCGAAGAAGATGAACGGTCCGACCATCTGCCGTTTCGGCGAGGGCAGGGCGCGGCGGACGTCAAAGCCGCCGATGTCGCGGGCGCGGGGGATGATCAGCGTCTCGAGCGCACCGCAGCCGAAGCTCGGGCATTCGGGGTCCTGGGTGGGGTTCCAGCTCATGTCGGGTCTCCTCTGGGGGGACGGCGTTACCGCCTCTGTCCTGTGTGTCGTCCTGGCACGGGCGATGTCTCGCCCGCACGACCTGCGCGCCGCCGCGCCGTGTCCGGGGATCCTGCGACCCGGCGCGTCACCACTGGATGACGTCGGCGGTGTCGTCGCGGTGGCGCATGGCATAGCCGCGCACGAATGGGCAGAGCGGCACGATGCGCTGGCCCTTGCCCCGGGCGTCCTCGAGCAGCCGCAGCACCAGCGCCCTGGCGATGCCCATGCCGCGCATGCTGTCGGGCACGGCGGTGTGGTCGGCGATGATCAGCGTCGGCGAGACCTTGGAAATGGTCAACTCGCCTTCGCCCGCGACGCCCTCCACCGTGGCGACGTAGCGCGCCTTGCTGTCGGTTTCGCTGTAGCGGATGATCGGATCGCTCATTGTGATGACTCCTTCAGGGGGGCTGGTTCAGAGATCTGGGCGGAACCGGCCCGGCACCGGGGCGGCCGCGTCCCGAGCGCTGCGGCGAGGGGAGGCCTCCGGCGCCCGGGAAGGGGGGCGCCGGGGCAGGTCATGCGGTGAGCAGCTCGGCAAGGGCAGAGATCTCGCCCTGCCTCACCTCGTGGCCGCCGTCGTGGACCTCGGTCCGGAGCTCGGCGCCATTGTCGGCAAGCCACGTCAGCAGCCCTTCGGTCAGCGGCCACGGGCAGATCGGATCGCGGCGCCCGGCGGTGACCAGCACGCGCCGCCCGCCAAGATCCGCCGTCGCCGGCTGCCACGGGATCAGCGGGTGCAGCAGCCCGACCCGGTCGAAGAGATCGGACCGCGCCATCACCACCGAGGCGAGGATGTTGGCGCCGTTGGAATAGCCGAATCCGTAGACCGGCACGCCCGGGTGCGCGGCCTTGTGCCCGGCCACGAAGGCCACCATCCGCGCGGTCCGCCCGGCGAGGTCTTCCATGTCGTAGACCCCTTCGCCGGTGCGCCGGAAGAACCGCGCGGCACCGCCCTCCGAGACGTCGCCGCGGGGCGAGACGATGCCCGCGCCGGGATGGATCTGTCGCGCGAGGTCGAAGAACTGGTGCTCGTCGCCGCCGGTGCCATGGAAGGCGAAGACCAGCGGAGCACCGGGCTCGGGGGCCCGGGTGCGGGCGTGGTAGCTCAGGGTCCGGGTCCGGGTCATGGCGCTCAGGCTCCGATGGCGGGCAGAAGGTGTTCGATCCGGTCGCGGAACGGCTCGTAGCGGGTCGGCAGCTTCAGCGCCTGCCCGAGCTTCGCCGTGTCCTCGTCCCGGTCGAAGCCGGGTTCGTTGGTGGCGATCTCGAAGAGCACGCCGCCGGGGGCGCGGAAGTAGATCGCCCAGAAGTAATCACGGTCGATCACCGGCGTCACCTGGTAACCGGTGTCGAGCAGCGCGTCGCGCACCCGAAGCTGGGCGGCGCGGTTCTCGACGGCGAAGGCGATGTGGTGCACCGATCCCGCCCCCTGCGCGGCGGTCCTGCCGCCGGCCACGGTCTCGAGGTCGATGGTGTCGGCGGCGTTGCCGCCCTCGATCCGGTAGCGGGTCACGGCGCCGTCGGTCTCGTCCTTCCGGTAGCCCATGAAGCCCAGCAGCTCGGCGGTGGCGGCGCTGTTGCGCAGCCGCATCCGGGCGCCGTGGAAGCCGAGGATGCCCGCGTCCGGGGGCACGTCCGTCCCGGTCCAGGCGCTGCGCCCGCGCTCGGCGCTTTCCACCAGCGCAAAGCCGTCGCCGTCGGGACCGTCGAAGCTCAGCCGCGTCTCGCCAAGGAAGCTGTCCTCGCTCAGCCCGGTCACGCCCCTGGCGGCCAGCCGGTCCTTCCAGTAGCCGAGCGTGCCCTCGGGCACGGCGAACTCGGTCACGCCGACCTCGCCGGTGCCCCGGCGCCCCTGCGGCATCTGGCCGAAGGGGAAGTAGGTCATCACCGACCCGGGCGTGCCGATCTCGTCACCGTAATAAAGGTGGTAGACCTCGGGGGCGTCGAAGTTGACGGTCTTCTTGACCCGCCGCAGTCCGAGCGTGTCGGTGAAGAAGCGGTTGTTCTCGGCCGCATCCGCCGCCATCGAGGTGACGTGGTGCAGCCCTTTGATGTCCTTGATCATCGTGTCTCTCCATCGCGGGATTGATCCTGTTGCAACCAAGGTAAGGGCGGGGATCATTTTCAGGAATAGAAGCTTTATGTCATTTACTATTTCGCTCGGTGATAACAATCTGGCGGCATGCAGACCGCCATGCAGACCATCAAGCCCATTCGGGTGTTCCTGAGCGTCGTCGAGCAGGGCAGCTTCGCCGGCGCCGCCCGCAGCCTGCGCATGACGCCGGCCTCGATCACCCGGATCATCGCCCAGCTCGAGGAAGACCTCGGCCAGCAGCTGCTCCTGCGCACCACCCGGCAGGTCTCGCTCACCGGGGCGGGGGCGATGGTCGCGGCGCGCTACCGCCCCGTGCTCGAGGAGTTCGACCGCGTCACCGAAGAGATCACCCGCACCACCCGCCCCGACCGCGGCAGGCTGGCGATCAACGCGCCCATGTCCTTTGGCATGCGCTTGATGCCCGGGCTGGTGGCGAGCTTCCGGCTGGCCTATCCCAACATCGCGCTCGACGTGCAGCTCACCGACGTGCTGGTCGACATCCTCGACGAGAGCTGCGATCTCGCCATCCGTATCTCGGACCCGCCGGGCGACAAGTCGACGATCTGGCGCCGGATCTGCCATGTGCCCCGGCAGGTGGTAGCGGCGCCCGCGCTTTTCGACCGCATCCCGCGGCCCGAAACGCCGGAAGAGCTGCCGCCCGCGCAGTGCCTCTCCTACGGCCACGGCGGCGCAGCCGAGAGCTGGACCTTCACCCGCGGCAGCCTGCGCCGGACGGTGCGGGCGGGCACCGACGTGGTGTCGAACAACGGCGAGTTTCTCCATGCCATGGCGGTGTCGGGCAATGGCATGGTGAACCTGCCGGATTTCCTCGTGCGCGAGGCGCTGGCCTCGGGCGCGCTCGAGGTGGTGTTGCCGGACTGGCAGATCGCGCCGCTCAACCTCATGCTCTACTACCCGCCCTACGAGAAGCTGCCGCCGCTGGTCGAGACCTTCACCGATTTCTTCGAAGCCTATATCCGCGACGTCGAGAGCTTCGATTTCGGCCCCGATCCGGCGCCTGCCTGAGGCACCGGGCGGCGCAGGCGTCACCGCAGCCGGCGGAAGCGCAGCTGCACGATCACCGCCAGCCCCGCCAGCGCCCCGCCAAGCACGCAGACCATCGGCCAGCCGCCGTGGCGGAAGGCAAGGCTGGCCAGCCCCGACCCGGCCGCGCCGCCGAGGAACATGGTGCCCATGAACAGCGTGGTGACGCGGGACCGGATCTCGGCGCCAAGCGCGAAGACCACGTGCTGGTTCGAGATCATCGCCGCCTGCACCGCGAAATCCAGCACCACGACGCCCGCGACCAGCCCGACGAGCCCCGGCCAGAACCCGAAGATCATCCACGAGACCAGCGTCAGCACCGCCCCCGCGAGGATCACCAGATGCGGCCCCCGACGGTCGGCGATCCGCCCCGCCATGGGCGCCGCGGCGATGCCCGCAAGGCCGATCAGCCCGAACATCCCCGCGACATCGGCGCCAAGTCCGAACTGCGGCCCGTCGAGGTAGAGCGCCAGCACCGTCCAGAACACCGAGAAGGCGGCGAAGAGCAGCGCCTGCGTCAGCGCCGCCACCCGCAGCACCGGCTGGCCGCGCCAGATCCCTGCGAGCGAGCGCAGCAGCGCCGGGTAGCGGGTGCCGCCCTGGACGGGCTCGGAGGGCAGCATTCGCGCCAGCACCAGCCCCGTGACGGCGGCCACCGGCACCGCCAGCGCGAACATCTCGCGCCAGCCCCAGTATTCCGCCACGAGCCCGGCGAGCGTCCGGCTGAGCAGGATGCCGGTGAGCAGCCCCGCCATCACCGTGCCGACCACCGATCCGCGTCGCTCGGGGCTGGCGAGATGCGCCGCGAAGGGCACGATCTGCTGCGCCACCGTGGCCGTGGCCCCCACCAGCAGCGAGGCGCCCACCAGCGCCGCGCCGCCGGGCGCCAGCGCCGCAAACAGCAGCACCGCCGCCAGCGCGAGGAACTGGGTCAGGATCAGCGTCCGCCGGGGCAGCACGTCGCCCAAGGGCACCAGCAGCACCAGCCCTGCCGCGTAGCCGAGCTGCGTCACCATCGGCACGAGCCCGGTGACGCCGGGGCCGAACTCGGACTGCATGATCTCGAGCATCGGCTGGTTGTAGTAGATGTTGGCGACGGCCGCGCCTGCGGCGATCGCCATGGCCAGAAGCAGCCCGCGGGACAGCTGCGGGGCGCCGTCCGAGGGCGCGGAGGGGCCGGGCGAGAGAGAGGACATCAGGGGTCTCCAGGGGCGGGCAGGGGCTGCGGGTGACTTCGCTTGTCCGGACATAGCGCCGCCGCTCTTCGATCGGTAGCCAGCTGTTACGATTGGCCGGTGTATCGCGTGAGGGTATAATGGATCTCGCCAATCCCTCCGTCTTCGTCCACGCCGTGCGCCACGGGGCCTCGCCGCCGCGTCCCGACACCCGGGCCTCGCGCCCATGGTGACGTCGCGCCGGCTGGCCGCGCTCGGGGACGAGCTTGGCGCCCGTCTCCTGCACCGCACCACGCGCGCGCGGTCCCATTGGCGGTCATTCATCGCAAAGTCTGCACGCGGCGCCGCCGAAGGGACGCGATACGGGGGATGCGCGACCTGCGAGAACCGGCTTTGTCATGGAGGAAGTGGGAGCGCGGCGACCCCAGGGAGGAGGAGAGGGGCCGCCGCTGAATTGCAGGGCTCAGGGAGGAGGAGAGAGCCCGGCAAATTCCGCTGGCACGTTACCGTGCCTCGTGGATCAATCTAGGGGTCGCTGCATCGCAGAACAAGGGGCCGACAGGCAAAGCCGCGCGGCAATTGATGCATAATCGATGCAGGAAGCGGGACTGCCCAAAATTCGTGCGAAACGGCCCCGCCGATACCCATTAT
>NZ_JAATOS010000732.1:0-1497 GCF_011806505.1 Salipiger sp. HF18
CCGTCCGGCGTCACCAGCCGCACCGCTGTGCGGCCCAGCGTCGACTTGCCCGAACCCGACTCGCCCACGAGGCCCAGCACCTCGCCGCGCGCCACCGAGAGCGACACGTCGTCCACCGCCCGCACCTCGCGCACCGGACGGAAGAAGCCGCCGCCGGTGCGATAGACCTTGCGCAGCCCCTTGATCTCGAGCGCGGGCGTCTCGGACAGCGTGCGCGCCTCGGGCAGCCGCCCGGTCGGGATCGCGTCGAGCAGGCGCCGGGTGTAGTCGTGCTGCGGGTCGTTGAGCACGGTTGCCGCGGCGCCACGCTCGACCACCTTGCCCTCGCGCATGACGATGACCTGATCGGCGATCTCCGCCACCACGCCGAAGTCGTGGGTGATGAACATCACCGCCATGCCCCGCCGCTCGCGCAGGTCGAGGATCAGCTTCAGGATCTGCGCCTGCGTCGTCACGTCGAGCGCCGTGGTGGGCTCGTCCGCGATCAGCAGCTTCGGCTCCAGCGCCAGCGCCATGGCGATCATCGCCCGCTGCCGCTGCCCGCCGGACAGCTGGAAGGGATAGGCGCGGATGATCTTCTCGGGGTCCGGCAGCTGCACCTCGCGGATCAGCGCCAGCGCCCGCTCGCGCCGTTCCGACTGGGTGTAGCGGTCGTGGGCGGCGAAGACCTCGGCGATCTGGTCGCCGATCCGCATCAGCGGGTTCAGCGCCGTCATCGGCTCCTGGAAGATCATCGCGACCTGCGCGCCGCGCAGCGCCTGCTTCTCACTCTCAGGCAGGCGCAGCACGTCGCGCGCCTCGAACATGGCGCGGCCCGCCTTGACCGTCACGCCGGGGGGCAGCAGCCCCATCAGCGCGTTGGCGGTCATCGACTTGCCGGAGCCGGATTCGCCCACGACGCAGAGGATCTCGCCTTTGTCGATGGCGAAGCTCACGTCCTCGACCGCGAAGGGCCGGTCGGCGCCCTCGGGCAGGCCGATGGAGAGGTGCTCGATGGTCAGTGTCGTGCTCATGCCTTGCCCTTTCGGGAGAGGTGCGGGTTCAGTGCATCGTTGAGGCCTTCGCCGATGAGGTTCAGCGCGAGAACGGTGATGATGATCGCCACGCCCGGGAAGAAACTCAGCCACCAGCTCGAACGGATGACGGTGCGCGCGGCACCGATCATGTAGCCCCAGCTCATGGCGTTGGGATCGCCGAGGCCGAGGAACGAGAGCGAGCTTTCCAGAAGGATCGCCGTCGCCACCATGAGCGAGGCCATGACGATGATCGGCGAGACCGTGTTGGGCAGCACCTGCCGCACGAGGATGCGCGGCTTCGACAGGCCCGCGAGGGTCGCGGCGTCGACGAATTCGCGCTTGCGCACCGACATGACCTCGGCCCGCACGAGGCGTGCCACCGGCGGCCACGAGACGATGGCGATGGCCAGCGTGATCGAGGCCAGCGTCGGCTCGAAGATTGCCACCAGCACGATGGCCAGCGCGAAGTTGGGGATGGTCT
>NZ_JAATOS010000733.1:0-1496 GCF_011806505.1 Salipiger sp. HF18
GCTCAGCACCTCGGACTGGCCGGCCTCGGTGATCACGTCCCCCTGGCGCAGGCCCTTCTCGAAGGCTTCCGAGCTCTCGTCGACGTTCACCACCGCAAGGCCCTTGGCGCTGTCGGGGAGGCTCAGCTCCTCGCGCAGGTCCTGGGTCAGCGGGCTGAGCGTCAGCCCCATGAGCTCGCTCTGCGACGGCTCGCCCGGGGTCACTTCCTGGCTCGCCGGGAAGGTGGTCTCGGCGTCCTCGCGGCGACCGAGGGTCACCAGCAGCGTCTCGGAGTTGCCGTTGCGGTTCACCACCACGCGGACCGACTTACCGACATCGGTGTTGCCGACGATCCGCACGAGCTGGCGGGTGTCCTGCACCTCCTTGCCGTCGAAGCTGGTGATCACGTCACCGGCCTGCATGCCCGAGTCCTTGGCCGGGCCGTCCGGCACGTCGGAAACCAGCGCGCCCTCGGCGGAGGCGAGGCCGAGCGCCTCGACCATGTCGTCGGTCACGTCCTGGATGCGCACGCCGAGCCAGCCGCGGCGGGTCTCGCCGAACTCGCGAAGCTGGTCGACCACCTTGGTCACGACGTTCGAGGCCATCGAGAAGCCGATGCCGATCGAGCCGCCGTTGGGCGACAGGATCGCGGTGTTCACGCCGATCACCTCGCCGTTCATGTTGAACAGCGGACCGCCCGAGTTGCCGCGGTTGATGGCGGCGTCGGTCTGGATGTAATCGTCATAGGTGCCCGAAAGCGCCCGATTGCGGGCCGAGACGATACCGGCCGAGACCGAGAAGCCCTGCCCCAGCGGGTTGCCCATGGCCATAACCCAATCGCCGACCTTGGCGTTGTCCGAGTTGCCGAAGGACACGAACTTGAGCGGGCTGTCCGCCTCGACCTTGAGCAGCGCGATGTCGGTGTTGGGATCGGTGCCGACCAGGGTTGCGGGCAGCGAGAAGCCCTCGAAGAACTCGATCTCGATTTCGTCCGCGCCCTCGATGACGTGGTTGTTGGTGACGATATAGCCGTCCTCGGAAATCACGAAGCCGGACCCCAGCGCCGAAGAGCGGCGCGGGCGGTCTTCACCCGGGCCGCCGTTGCGGTCCTGAAACTCACGGAAGAAATCCTCGAAAGGCGAGCCCTCGGGCACGATGCCCTGCGGGCCGGTGCGGCCGGCGACCATGGTCGACGTGGTAATGTTCACCACCGAGGGGCTGACTTTTTCGGCAAGAACCGAAAAGCTCTGCGGCGCGCCCTGCGCGCTGGCCATCAGCGCCTGGGAGACGATCATGAACATCGACAGCGTGGCAAGCCAGAACAGCCGCAGCGGTCTGGCGTTGTCGCGTGTTGCAGCGAATGCTTCGGGTTTCACATGGAACTCCTTCTATGCGGCAGTCGCCCGTGCC
The DNA here is from genome assembly GCF_011806505.1 of Salipiger sp. HF18. NCBI lineage: Bacteria > Pseudomonadati > Pseudomonadota > Alphaproteobacteria > Rhodobacterales > Roseobacteraceae > Salipiger > Salipiger sp. HF18. The sequence continues at coordinate 1,391 of NZ_JAATOS010000733.1, forward strand.
GGAGCGTTCGCGGCGCCCTGCCTCCTCATCGTGAAGCTAACATAGGAGCTCGGGAGCAACACCAAAGAAAAGGTTGCAGCCTATCAAGCGCATGTGAAACGGCGGT
>NZ_JAATOS010000734.1:0-1485 GCF_011806505.1 Salipiger sp. HF18
CGAAGATCGACGATGACCGCCAGCCTCGCGATCAGCTACGCTCGCGGCTTCCTACACCACGCCGCGGGGCACTATCGAAGCAGAATGCCCCAGTCATCATGGCGGGCATCATCACTTTCGGAACGGTGGCCGCCGAACTGTTCGGGTCCCTTACTGTCGACCAACAGGACGCGGCATTCCGGGAACTGGCAAAGGCGGTGGCGTCGGAGCTGGATACATCGCTCGAATCCTTGGTGGTTCACCTGGACGAGACGACCATCCATGCGCATTTCACGGTGCGCGCTTACACGGATGCGGGTCTTTCGATGAGTGAAGCCGCGAAACGCGGCACGCTCTCACGGCTTCAGGACCTCGCAGCCGAGGTCATGCAAGGCTACCACAGCGGAATCGAGCGAGGGCATCGCAAGTGGGACCGTATCGCGGCCGGCGCGGAGTATCCCGATACCCTTCATCGCAGTGTGCGCGAGTTGCACTACGACCTTCCTCTTGAGATTGACGCGCTGCGGCAGCAGTCAGCCCAGGCGAACCGAGAACTGGAGACGCTCCTCGACGATCGGGACATGCAGCGGAGGGAGCTCGATACTCTGATTGCCGACCGTGATGAAGTCGATGCGGGTCTCGATGTCGCTGGCGAAGAGTTGCAATCGCGGCAGCTGGAACTTGTACGGATCAGGGAGGACGAAAAGGCGCATCGTGCCGAGCTCGATGCGCTGAAGGCTTCCGCCGAGAAGACGCGTCGCCACCTGGCGGAACTCGACGCCAAAGCGGTCGAAGAGGAGAAGAAAGCGAAGCGTCGGCAGACCTATCTGCTTCGTCTCGAAAAGAAGGAGGCCGCGATTGCGGCACAGGAAACAGAGCTTGCGCTGAAAGAGGCGACGGCCCGGGAGGCTGAAGCCGCGGTCGCGGAAAAAACTCGCCTCATCGAGGCGCGCGAAGCAGAGCTGGCGCAGCGCGAGCAGCGCCAGGCGGAACAGGCGGACGTCGCGCAAGCGCGCGCGGCCGATCTGGATGCCCGTGCGGGCGAAATCTCTCTCAGAGAAAGGGAAGTGGCGGCGGCGCGCAGCGAGTTGGTGTTGGAAGCGGAGGAGGTATGGGCGCAGAAAGAGGAGCTGGATGCGAGCCTCGCAGCAATCGACCATGTGGTCGGGGAGGTTGAGGCAGCGGGAGTCCAGGTGCTGGATGACGGAAGGCTTCAGGTCACAGATCCCGCGCCGATCATCGCGGCACCGAAGCCACTGCGGGTTCGCCTGTTGCCCAACATTCGCAGGCTGGTACGGAAGATGGACGAGACCGAGAAGCGGGCATCGTGGGTCGAGGCGATGATGACACGTGTGCAGAGGCTCTTGGGCCGTTCGGATCTGCCGCAAGAGGTTGAGGCCGAAGCCAGTGAGATCCAGCGCGATTGGCAGGTTTGACTGTACACGCGGAACGGTTGGTTCAACTTGTCCAACGGACACAGGGTGTCAACGGCGGAGCAAAAACCGG
>NZ_JAATOS010000735.1:0-1478 GCF_011806505.1 Salipiger sp. HF18
GTTCTACGGCCGCGCCTTCCACGTCACCTCCGATGTGCTCGACCCGCGCCCCGAAACCGAGACGCTGGTGGCCGAGGCGCTGTCCGCGCCTTTTGCACGCGTGCTCGACCTCGGCACCGGCACCGGCTGCATCCTGCTGACGCTGCTGGCCGAACGCACCGCCGCCACGGGCATCGGCACAGATCTCTCCGAGGCCGCGCTTGCGGTCGCCACGCGCAACCGCGACGCGCTCGGGCTCGAGGGGCGCGCCACGCTGGGGCAGGGCAGCTGGTTCGAGGCGCTCCCCGTGGGCAGCGGGCCTTTCGACCTGATCGTCTCGAACCCGCCCTACATCGCGCTCGACGAGATGGCGGGGCTTTCGCCCGAGGTCCGCGACCACGAGCCGCACATGGCCCTGACTGACGGTGGCGACGGGCTCGCCGCCTACCGCGCCATCACCCGTGGCGCACCCGCCCATCTTGCCCCCGGCGGGCGCCTGATGGTCGAGATCGGGCCCACTCAGGGGCCTGCGGTTGCAGCGCTGATGACCGGGGCGGGCCTTGCGGATGTGACGGTGCTGCAGGACCTCGACGACCGCGATCGCGTGGTCGCGGGACGGCTGCAAGCGGTTTGAGGCCGGGGCGCCGGGGATATCCGCCGGTTTCTGATATGTTTCCGTGCGTTTTTCCTTGTTTCCGGCTGCCGGACGTGATTATCAGGAGGGGTCGGAGCGGTGGATGCCTCTTGGCGGTCCCGCCCGACGTCAACCCAACATCGGTGTGACCTCTCATTCGAAAGGCGCCCAGGGCGCCGCAGGGTCACAGGGACAGTCAGACATATAAGGCTGATAGCAGAACACAATGCGATCCTCGAAATCCCGTTCGCGGTCGAAGAACAACCGCAACCGCAACTCGCTGGGCAATGTCGTCAACCGTGTGTTCGACAGCAGTGGCCCCGAGGGCAAGGTGCGCGGTACGCCGCAGCAGATCATCGACAAATACAACCAGCTGGCGCGTGACGCCGGGCTTGCTAACGACCGCGTGGCGGCCGAGAACTTCCAGCAGCACGCCGAGCATTACATGCGTATGCTCTCCGAGGCGCAGCGCGAGGTCGACCAGCGGCGCGAGCAGCAGGAGCGCGAGAACCGCGAGCGTCAGTCGCAGCGCGACAAGGAACGCTCGGACCGCGACAGCCAGCGCCCGGACCGTGACGACGACGCGTCTGCCTCGGCCCAGCCCGAGCAGCAGCAGCCGTCCGAAGAGCCCAAGGCGCAGCCGGAACCGCAGGCCGAGCCCCGCTCGGAACCCCGGGCCGAGCCGCGGTCGGAGCCCCGCTCCGAGAAGCGCGCGGATCCGCTGGGCGGAGAGCCTGCGGACCTCTTCGACATGGGTAGCGGCGACGACAGCGGCCTCGTGGAAACGCCTGAGAACCGCGAGAACACGGCGCCCTCCGGCGAGGAGAAGCCCAAGAAACCGCGCCGGCCCCGCAAGAAGCCCGAG
>NZ_JAATOS010000736.1:0-1475 GCF_011806505.1 Salipiger sp. HF18
AGCTCGCCGCCGCGCTCGACCTGGTGGACGGCAGCCGCATCACCCTGCGCGCCGATCAGGCGGTGGTGGACGACACCGACAAGACCGCCGATCTTGAGGGCGGGGTCCACATCACCAGCTCCACCGGCTACGTCATCGACACCGAACGGATGCTCACCTCGCTCGACCGGATCGGCGCCGAGACCCTCACCCCGGTGAGCGGCAGCGGCCCCGCCGGGCGCTTCACCGCCGGCAAGCTGACGATTGCCGCCGACGAGAACGGCGAGAACGTGCAACTGCTTTTCACCGAAGGCGTAAACCTGATATACGATCCGAAAGACCAATGAGGTTTTCCAGCATGTTCCGCTTTCTGACCGCCGCCGCCACGTTGTTCCTCCTGTCCGGACCGGCGCTGGCGCAGGGTGCGCAGGTCGCATTCGGCGGCATGTCGCAGGACACCTCCGCTCCGGTCGAGGTCAGCGCGGATTCGCTGCAGGTGAACCAGACCGACGGCACCGCGCTCTACGAGGGCAACGTGGTGATCGGCCAGGGCGAGATGCGCCTCGCCGCGCCGCGGGTGCTGATCGTCTACGCCGAGGGCGAGGGACAGGGCCGGATCGAGCGCATGGAAGCTTCGGGTGGTGTCACGCTGGTCAGCGGCGACGAGGCGGCCGAGGCCGAGAACGCCGATTACACCATCGCCACCGGCGTGGTGGTGATGACCGGCAACGTGCTGCTCACGCAGGGGCCGAACGCGCTGACCTCGGAACGCATGACCGTCAATCTCGAGGACGGGACGGCGCAGATGACCGGGCGGGTCCGCACGGTGATCCAACAGGGCACGGACGCCCCGCAACAAGTACAAGAGTGACCGGTAGACCCATGGCCCGCCCTGAACTGACCGTGACCGAAGGCGACAGCGGCCTTCGCGTCCGCCACCTGCGCAAGAGCTACCGCAAGCGCGTCGTGATCCGTGACGTGACGCTTGAGCTCGACCGCGGCGAGGTCGTGGCGCTGCTGGGCCCCAACGGCTCGGGCAAGACCACCACCTTCTACGCGGTGGCGGGGCTGGTGAACCCCGAGGGCGGGCAGGTTACCATCGACGGGCGCGACGCCACCTGGCTGCCGATGTACCGGCGCGCACGGCTCGGCATCGGCTACCTGCCGCAGGAGATGTCGATCTTCCGCGGGCTCACCGTCGAGGACAACATCGCCTCGGTGCTCGACATCGCGCTCAACGACCGGCATCGCCGCCGCGAGCGGCTCGAGGAGCTCCTGGGCGAGTTCTCGATCGAGCACCTGCGCCGCGCGCCCGCGCTGGCGCTCTCGGGCGGTGAACGGCGCCGCGTCGAGATCGCCCGCTGCCTTGCCGCCGATCCCAAGTACCTGCTGCTCGACGAACCCTTCGCCGGCGTCGACCCGATCAGCGTGAACGACATCCGCCACCTCGTCGCCGACCTCAAGAAGCGCGGCATCGGGGTGCTGATCACCGACCA
>NZ_JAATOS010000737.1:0-1472 GCF_011806505.1 Salipiger sp. HF18
TGCCGGGCGCGTTGAAGCGATTGATCAGGACGACCCGGATGTGGATTTCAGCAGTTTGGCGATCGGGATCCCGCGCAGCGATGCGCTCACTGAAGGCCTTCACGCATCGTATCCACTGGGCGTTGTTGCAGAACTCACGCTTGAGGCATGACTTTCTCTCCCCCCGCTGAGGTTATGTAACGCGAACGGTCTCGGCAGTGCCGAGGGCATTGAAGCGGTTCATGAGTGCGACGCGAATGTGGATCTCGGCGGTTTGGCGGTCGGGGTCTCTTGCGGCGATGCGTTCGCCGAATGCCTTGAGACATCGCATCTTCGCCTCCACGCGGCTGCGTGCGTGGTATCCGGTCCAGTGCTTCCAGAATGCGCGGCCGTAGTGCTTCGTGGCGCGTAGCGTCTCGTTCCGCGCCTTCGCTGCCGGGCCGTCTTCCTTCCAGGCGCGCCCGTTTCTCCGGATCGGGATGATCGGTGTGGCCTGCCGGTCGACGATGGCAGCATGGCAGCGACGTGTGTCGTAGGCACCGTCGGCGGTCACCGTGCCGATCTGCTCGTCCTCGGGGATCTGGCCGAGTAGCTCGGGTAGGATCGGGCTGTCGCCATCGCGGCTTGGAGTGAACTCGACGGCCCGGATGTCTGAGGTCGCCGTGTCCATGGCGAGATGCACCTTGCGCCACTGACGACGGCCTTGGGCGCCGTGCTTGCGGGCCTGCCACTCACCGTCGCCGAGGAACTTGATGCCCGTGCTATCCACGAGCAAGTTGAGCGGGCCATCGGAGCGGCGAAACGGGATCTGGACCGCCAAGGTCTTTTGCCTGCGGCACAGGGTGCTGAAGTCGGGGACGGACCAGTTCAACCCCGCCAGCCGGAGAAGGCTGGCCACCATACCGGCGGTCTGTCGCAAGGGCAGCTTGAAGAGAACTTTGACCGACAGGCAAAACTGGATAGCGGCATCTGAGAAGACGGCGGGACGTCCGAGCCGACCTTCATGCGGCGCCAGCCAAGCCATCTCCCGGTCTATCCAGATCAGCATTGAGCCGCGCTTGCGCAAGGCAGCGTTGTAGCTGGACCAGTTCGTCGTGCGGTAGCGGGCGGGCAAAGGCTTGCTCACGCAGACCGTCTAACCGACCGGATTCACTCTGTGAATCGACCGCAGTCAGAGTTCTGCAACAACGCCTATCCACTGGCCGGCAGGGCATTGCGCAGCAATGTCCCGAGAGGCTTGGCCTCCACGCGGCTGCGGGCGTGGTATCCGGTCCACCCACTGCCCGGCAGGCGTATCCCAAGGATGCTGCCGAGAGGGGCTTCCGGAATGCCCGAGCGTAGTGACGCGTGGCGCGCAGGGTTTCGTTGCGCGCCGTGGCAGCCGGGCAGTCCTCTTTCCAGGCCCGACCGTTCCTACGGATCGGAATGATTGCCGTGCCGCCGCGTGCGATGACGGCGCCGTGGCAGCGGCGGGGTGAAGGGCGTCCCGGAAG
>NZ_JAATOS010000738.1:0-1465 GCF_011806505.1 Salipiger sp. HF18
ATCGTTCGCCCCGTCGCCCACCGCCAGCACGTCCGCCTCGGAGATGCCGAGCCGTGCCGAGATCTCCTCGAGCGCCTGTACCTTGGCCTCGCGGCCAAGGATCGGCCGCCCGACCTCGCCCGAGAGCCGGCCGGCCTCGGTCAGCAGGGTGTTGGCACGGTTTTCGTCGAAGCCCACCATCGCCGCCACGCGGGTGGTGAAGGCCGTAAACCCGCCCGAGACCAGCGCCGCGTAGGCGCCGTTCGCCTTCATCGTCGCGACCAGCGCGGGCCCGCCCGGCATCAGGGTGATGCGGGTCTCGAGCACCTTGTCGATGACGCCTTCCGGCAGGTCGCGCAGCAGCGCCACGCGCTCGGTCAGCGCGCCCTCGAAATCGAGTTCGCCGTTCATGGCACGGGCAGTGATGTCCTTGACTTGGGCGCCGACACCAGCCTCCTCGGCCAGCTCGTCGATGCATTCCTGCTGGATCATCGTCGAGTCCATGTCGGCCAGCAGCATCTTCTTGCGCCGCCCTTCGGCAGGCAGGAGGTTCAGGTCGGCCTGATCGGCGACCGAGGCGCCCAGCCCCTCGAGGTTCGACGGTGCCACGCCGACCGGGAATTCCGCCGCCTCGCGCTGCGAGAGCCAGGTGACGTCGCCGCCCCCGGTGGCATTGCGCAGCGCCGAGACGAGCGCGGGCTCGAGGCCGCCGGGCCGGGCGATGAGCGAGACGATGAACATGGGCGCGGTCTCCTGATCCGATGCGCGGCGTGTCTCGCATGGCGCGCCGGGATTTTCCAGCCCCGCGCGTGCGTCACCGCTGCGCCGGCGAGGGGCCAGCCCCTCGCGCTCCCCGGAGTTTAGGGGCAAGATGAAAGGCGGGCGTCGGCGCGTCGTTGGGGATCTTGTGCAGGCGGCCCGTCGGTGTGGCGCGCCGCCTCAGCGTTCGGTGAGCTTGAGTTCGATGCGGCGGTTCTGGGCGCGGGCATCGGCGGTGTCGGAGGGATCGATCGGCTGGTACTGGCCGAAACCATTGGCCGAGAGCCGGTCCGGCGGGATGCCGAGGAAGTCGACAAGGTAGCGCACCACCGACAGCGCCCGCGCCTGGCTCAGTTCCCAGTTGTCCGAGAAGCGCGCGCCGGGGCGCAGCGGAATGTCGTCGGTATGGCCGTCAACGCGGATGATCCAGTCGAGCCCCTCGGGAATGTCGGCCATCACGTTGCGCAGGATGCTGGCGATCTTGGCGATCTCCATCTGGCCCGAGCGCGACAGTTCGGCCTCGCCCGGCGCGAAGAGCACCTCGGAGGAGAAGACGAAGCGGTCGCCCTCGATGCGGACGCCTTCCTGGTTGCCGATCACCTCGCGCAACCGTCCAAAGAACTCCGAGCGGTAGCGTTCGAGGTCCTTGGCCTGATCCTCGAGCCGCTGGCGTTCGGCTTCCTCGAGCTGGCGCCGGCGGCGTTCCTCGGCGGCGACGCGGGCCAGC
>NZ_JAATOS010000739.1:0-1461 GCF_011806505.1 Salipiger sp. HF18
TCTCGGCGATCGAGGACGTGCTGGGCGACATGACCAGCGGCAACCCTATGGACCGGCTGATCTGCGGCGACGTGGGCTTTGGCAAGACCGAGGTCGCCATGCGCGCGGCCTTTGTCGCGGCCATGTCCGGGGTGCAGGTGGCGGTGATCGCGCCGACCACGCTGCTCGCCCGCCAGCACTACAAGAGCTTCGCCGAGCGATTCCGTGGCTTCCCCCTCAACGTGGCGCCGCTGTCGCGCTTCGTCTCCGCGTCCGAGGCGGCCAAGACCCGCGACGGCATCACCAAGGGCACCGTGGACATCGCGGTGGGCACCCATGCGCTGCTTGCCAAGGGCATCCGCTTCCAGAACCTCGGGCTGCTGATCATCGACGAAGAGCAGCACTTCGGCGTGAACCACAAGGAGCGGCTGAAGCAGCTGCGCAGCGACATCCACGTGCTGACGCTCACCGCGACGCCGATCCCGCGGACGCTGCAGCTCTCGCTTTCGGGTGTGCGGGACCTGTCGATCATCGGCACGCCGCCAGTCGACCGCCTGTCGATCCGCACCTATGTCTCCGAGTTCGACCCGGTCACCATCCGCGAGGCGCTGCTGCGCGAGTATTACCGCGGCGGCCAGAGCTTCTACGTGGTGCCGCGCATTTCGGATCTTCCCGAAATCGAGGAATTCCTGCGCGAGCAGGTGCCCGAGGTCAGCTACGTGGTGGCCCACGGCCAGATGGCGGCGGGCGAGCTCGACGAGAAGATGAACGCCTTCTACGACGGCAAGTACGACGTGCTGCTGGCCACGACCATCGTGGAGAGCGGGCTCGACATTCCGACCGCGAACACCATGGTGGTGCACCGCGCCGACATGTTCGGCCTGTCGCAGCTCTACCAGATCCGCGGCCGCGTCGGCCGGTCCAAGACCCGGGCCTATGCCTACATGACTACCAAACCGCGTGCCAAGCTCACCGACACCGCCGAGAAGCGCCTGCGGGTGCTGGGCTCGCTCGACACGCTGGGGGCGGGCTTCACGCTGGCCTCGCAGGACCTCGACATCCGCGGCGCCGGCAACCTTCTGGGCGAGGAACAATCGGGCCAGATGCGCGACGTGGGGTACGAGCTTTACCAGCAGATGCTCGAGGAGGCGATCGCCAAGATCAAGTCGGGCGAGATGGAGGGCCTGCTCGAGCAGGACGGCCAGTGGGCGCCGCAGATCAACCTCGGCGTGCCGGTGCTGATCCCCGAGGATTACGTGCCGGATCTCGACGTCCGGCTCGGGCTTTACCGCCGCCTCAGTGCGCTGTCGACCAAGGTCGAGCTCGAGGGCTTCGCCGCCGAGCTCATCGACCGCTTCGGAAAACTGCCCAAGGAGGTCAACACCCTGCTGCTCATCGTCCGGATCAAGGACATGTGCAAGCGGGCCGGGATCGCCAAGCTCGACGGCGGGCCCAAGGGCGCCACGATCCAGTTCCACAACG
>NZ_JAATOS010000740.1:0-1453 GCF_011806505.1 Salipiger sp. HF18
GGGTGTTATCCGGAGCATGTGGTTCGCACTAAGCGGTGGGAATGGAATCCGCGTGGGCCTCAATCGCGCCTACGGTATTCGCGAGACCCGCCCGTGGTACGTCCTCTACCCCTTGATGGCCCTGATGGTCGTGATCGCCAGCCTGGTCCTGGTGCTGGTAGGCTATCTGCTTGTCCTCGCCCCGCGGGCCGGCTCGTGGCTGCACATCCTGTTCCCCGACTTCGATCCGGCCTCCGTGACGGTCAGCCTCGTGCGCTATCCGTCGGCTGCACTCATCCTCATCGCATCCCTGTTTCTGGCCCATGTCCTGCTGCCGGCGCGCCGCACGCGCTTTTCCTCGATCTATCCCGGGGTCCTCTTCACGGTCGTCTCGTGGATCGCGCTGACCGCCGCCTTCTCGTTCTACCTCGGACACTTTGCCGCCTACGCCAGCTACTACGGAGGCCTCGCTGGCATCATTGCGGCGCTTTATTTCATGTACCTGGCTGCCCTGGTTCTCATCTTTGGCGGAGAGCTGAACCGTGCGATACGTATCCGCCGTTTGTCGCGAGCGATGCGCGGACCAGACTAGGAGCCGATCAGTCTTGATGCGTTGGCAGGAGCGGCCCGATCCTGCGGCCCGTGACCACTGCAGATCGACACCAAGCTTCGACATCGAGGGCCAGAGAGCCGCGCGGTGGCGGCGGCGATGTCATCGGCCGAGGTGCTTTGCATTTTTCTCCTTACCCGGCGCACCCCCAGCCCGTGCAGCCGGTCGAGCTCCGCCGCGCCCTCGGACCCATCGAGTTGCACGGCGCCGCGCAGAGCTCTGCCATGGCCTCGAGCATCAGGCCGTTTTCGGCGCCGAACACGCTCAACCGGACAACGGCGCCCCGGGAGATGCCGCAATCGCGCATCATCTGGCGGGCGGCATCGGCGCGGATGATTCTGGGGGTGCAGGACCGGGCAGAGGCCATGTCTGAGCCAGGACAGACCACGCGGATATGGCAGCCGGCCGCCCGGCCGGCGGGTCGTTCAAGGTCGCGCCGAAACCTCTCAAGTGTTTGGGAAATTCGCGTCTATCGGCGCGCAGGATGCCAACCCAAACTGCGAATTTCCCCAAAAAGTGACCCCGGACAGGGTCGTTCCGACGTTTCCACAGGGTGCGTGGCAGCCGCTCGGAACCGGGGTGTCGGGCGCGCAACGGGCACGGATCGCAGGTCATCCGACCCGTCATCCCCCCGGCCCGAGCCGGTCGATCACCGCGCCTGCATCCATCGCCGGGATCGCGCCGGGCGTGCGGCCGCGGGGGCTCAGGAGGCGGGTGTCGATGAAGGCCTCGGCGATTTCCGCGGGTACCGTGCGCAGAAGCGCGGCTGCGGCCAGCAGAAGCGCCGTGCGCTCGACGAAGGCGCGGGCCTCAGCCACGTCGGGCAGGCCCGGCCAGCGGGTCTGATGCGCGCTCAGCGCCGAG
>NZ_JAATOS010000741.1:0-1450 GCF_011806505.1 Salipiger sp. HF18
CCTTGGGATCGTGACCGCACATCGCCTGCAGCAGGATCGCGGCGTCGCGCACGTCCTTGGTCATCGGGCCGGCCTGGTCGAGCGACGAGGCGAAGGCCACGATGCCCCAGCGCGAGCAGCGCCCGTAGGTCGGCTTGATGCCGGTGATGCCGGTGAAGGCCGCGGGCTGGCGGATCGAGCCGCCGGTGTCGGTGCCGGTGGCGGCAAGGCAGAGATCCGCCGCGACCGCCGCCGCCGAGCCGCCGGACGAGCCGCCGGGCGTCAGCGCGGTGTCGTCGTTGCCGCGGCGCCACGGGTTGACCGCGTTGCCGTAGCACGAGGTCTCGTTCGACGAGCCCATGGCGAACTCGTCCATGTTGAGCTTGCCGAGCATCACCGCGCCCGCGTCGAAGAGCTTGCCGGTGACGGTGGATTCGTACTCGGGCCGGAAGCCCTCGAGGATGCGCGAGGCGGCCTGCGACGGCACGCCCCTGGTGCAGAAGAGGTCCTTGATGCCCATCGGGATGCCGCAGAGCGACGGCGCCTCGCCGTCCTTGATGCGGGCATCGGCGGCCTTTGCCTGCTCCATGGCGATCTCGGGGGTCTTGTGCACGAAGGCCCCGAGCGCGTCGGCGGCGTCGATGGCGCCGAGGCAGGCTTCGGTCAGCTCGACCGAGGTCACGTCACCGGCGCGCAGCGCGTCGCGCGCCTCGGCCACTTTCATCTTGGTCAGATCGGTCATTCCACCACCTTCGGCACGGCAAAGAAGCCCTCGCGGGCATCGGGGGCATTGCTCAGGATCTTGTCCTGCTGGTTGCCGTCGGTCACGCCGTCCTGCCGGCGCTTGAGACGCATCGGGGTCACCGAGACCATCGGCTCGACGCCCTCCACGTCCACTTCGTTCAGCTGCTCGATGAAATCGAGGATGTTCGAGAATTCCTGTGCCAGCGCCGGAAGCTGGTCGTCCTCGACCCGGATCCGGGCGAGCTTCGCCACGCGGGCGGCGGTGTCGGTGTCGATCGACATCGGGCGGCTCCCCTGTCTGAATATGTCCGCAAGAGTTTCGCCCGCTTTACCGCCGCAGCCGCGCAGCCGCAAGCGTGTCGGGCGCGCGGCACCGGCCACAAGGCCGTCATCGCGCAGCACGCACCATCCCATCACCTGCAGGATCCTCCGCGGCGCAGGCGACACCACCGGGACCGCCCCCGCCCTTCATCTTGCCAGATAAACTCCGGGGGTGAGGCGCGGCACGCGCCGAGGGGGCAGCGCCCCCTCTCGCCCCTCCAACAAAGCCCGACGCCAAACACGAAAAGACCCCCGAAGCATACGCCCCGGGGGTCCCACAGTCTGTTCTCGATCATTCCGCCGGTCGGACCATCACCCGGTCAAACAGGCGGACGGACAGGACCGATCACTCGGCCTTCATCGCCTCGACCGAGATCTCGACCTCGACCTCGTCGCTCACGTAGGG
>NZ_JAATOS010000074.1:0-14276 GCF_011806505.1 Salipiger sp. HF18
CATCTTCGTGCTCGCCTTCTACTTCATGTTCCAGGTGCTCGGCATGCGCAGCACCGCCATCCGCGGCGACTTCATGATCTACATCATGACCGGCGTGTTCCTCTACATGACCCACTCCAAGACGCTGGGCGCCGTCGTCGCCTCCGAGGGGCCTGCCAGCCCGATGATGCAGCACGCGCCGATGAACACCGCCATCGCCATCGCCTCGGCGATGCTGTCGACGCTCTACATCCAGATCCTGTCGCTGGTCTTCATCCTCTTCGTCTACGACGTTGCCTTCAATCCCTTCGTCATGCAGGAGATCCACGACCCCATCGGCTGCATCGCCATGATCCTGCTGTCGTGGTTCTCGGGGGCGGCCATCGGCATGGTCTTCCTTGCGGCGAAGCCGTGGTTCCCGACGCCGGTGCAGATCCTGTCGACGGTCTACCAGCGAGCCAACATGATCGCCTCGGGCAAGATGTTCGTGGCCAACGCCCTGCCGAGCTACATGCTGGTGATGTTCGACTGGAACCCGCTCTTCCACACCATCGACCAGTCGCGCGGCTACGCCTTCGTCGACTACAACCCGCGCAACTCGAACTGGGAATACGCGCTCTACGTCTCGCTGGTGCTGCTGATGATCGGGCTGATGGGCGAATTTTACACCCGCCGCCATGCCTCTGCGAGCTGGAGCGCGCGGCGCTGACACCGCGGCCGCCCGCAACATCCTGGGTTGCGCTCGGCATCGCTGCTATCCTGCCGCCAGAGATTGACCGAAAAGGGATTGCCCATGTCACGCCTTGCGCTTTCGCTCGCCTGCGGCCTTGCGCTGTCGCAGCCGCTCTTCGCCCAGGAGTTTCCCGCGCTCTACGACGTGACCGGGGTCGCGGCGGGGGACGTGCTGAACGTGCGCACCGCCCCGGACGCCGCGGCCGACGTCATCGGCGCGCTTGCCCCGAACCAGCAGAACGTCGAGGTGACCGCCACCAACGACGACGGCAGCTGGGGCCGGGTCAACATCGGCGAGGGAACCGGCTGGGCCTCGCTCTCCTTCCTCGCGCCGCAAGAGGGCAGCGCCATGCCCGACGCCGCCGGGGTGACCTGCTTCGGGACCGAGCCGTTCTGGAGCTACCATGTCACCCCCGGCGGCGACGCCACGTGGTCGGCCATCGACGACGAGGTCGCGACCATGCTCGCCGGCCCGTTCCGCCGCGCCGACGCCCGCTTCGAGCCCTTCGTCTCCATCGCGGGCGGCCCGGACCAGCAGGGCGTGCTCGTGATGCAGAAGGACGCGGAATGCTCGGACGGGATGTCGGACGGTCTCTGGGGGCTGAGCGGCACCGTGGTGCTGACCGGCGCGCTCAGCCGGGCGGTCTCGGGATGCTGCAGCCTCGAACCGCAGTGATCCGGACCAGACACATCCAACGCCCTGAGACGCCACGGCAAGGGCGGACCCCCGCCCTTCATCTTGCCGGATAAACTCCCGCCGGAGGCATCCGAGCTCGCCACCGGGTACAAGGCCCGAAGGTCAGCGCCTCGGCTCCCCCCGGTTCAGCCCACCACAAAACAGATCAGCCCCCGAGATCAGCTCACCACCCGCAAGGTCAGATTGATCCGTCCGCCCTGCGGCAGCAGCGTCGACGAGCCGAAGCGGATGCGGTCCACCCCGTGGTGCCGCAGCCGTGCCTCGCCGCCCATCACCACGACGTCGCCCGAGCGCAGCCAGACCGACTCCGTGCTGCCGCCGCGCTCGGTGTTGCCCATGCGGAAGAGCCCCTCGTCGCCCAGCGACACCGAGACCACCGGGCAGGAGAAATCCGCCTCGTCGCGGTCCTGGTGCAGGCCCATGCGCGCACCTTCGCCGTACCAGTTGATCAGGCAGCATTCCGGCGCCCGCGCGCAGCCCGAGACCGTCTCCCAGATCGCCAGCACCTCGTCGGGAATCGGCGGCCAGTCCATGCCGTCGGGGTGGCGCGGCTCGTAGCGGTAACCGCGGCGGTCGGTGACCCAGCCAAAGCGCCCGGCCGCGGACATGCGCACCGACATCTTCTGCCCGCGCGGCGTCACCGGCTGGTACAGCGGCGCGATCCGCAGGCAGTCGCGCAGCCGCGCCACCAGCGTTTCCTGCGCGGCACGGTCGAGAAAGCCCGCGTGGATCCGGAATCCGCGTCGTTCGAAGGTCTCTGTCATGGCCTCTTTCTTTCGCATCCCTTCATGTGACGCAAAGAAAATACCGAGATTCCCGGGAAACTGGCAAAGAGCGGCGCTTGCAGGGGTGAAACGCCCTCCTTATATACCTCCCGAAGCCGCGAGGCCCCGGCCAGACGGCAGATCAAACAGCGGGGCTCTGATGCCGTAATCGGGTCCGAGTACCTCGCGTCATCGCCTTGAATTCAGAAAGGGATCGAAACATGGGTAAAGTGATCGGTATCGACCTCGGCACCACCAACTCGTGCGTCGCCATCATGGACGGCAGCCAGGCCCGGGTCATCGAGAACTCCGAAGGTGCACGCACCACCCCCTCGATCGTCGCATTCGCCGACGACGAGCGCCTTGTCGGCCAGCCCGCGAAGCGGCAGGCCGTGACCAACCCCGAAGCCACTATCTTCGCCGTCAAGCGCCTGATCGGCCGCCGCACCACCGATGCGGAAGTGACGAAGGACCAGAAGATCGTCCCCTACAAGATCGTCGACGGCGGCAACGGTGACGCATGGGTCGAGGCCAAGGGCGAGAGGTACTCCCCGAGCCAGATCTCGGCCTTCATCCTCGGCAAGATGAAGGAAACCGCCGAATCCTACCTCGGCGAGGAAGTGACCCAGGCGGTCATCACCGTCCCGGCCTACTTCAACGACGCCCAGCGTCAGGCCACCAAGGACGCCGGCAAGATCGCCGGTCTCGAAGTGCTGCGCATCATCAACGAGCCGACGGCCGCCGCGCTGGCCTACGGTCTCGACAAGAAGGAATCGAAGACCATCGCGGTCTACGACCTTGGCGGCGGTACCTTCGACGTCACCATCCTCGAGATCGACGACGGCCTCTTCGAAGTGAAATCCACCAACGGCGACACGTTCCTCGGCGGTGAAGACTTCGACATGCGGATCGTCAACTACCTCGCGGACGAGTTCAAGAAAGAGCACCAGGTCGACCTGACCAAGGACAAGATGGCCCTGCAGCGCCTGAAAGAGGCGGCGGAAAAGGCCAAGATCGAACTGTCCTCGTCGAGCCAGACCGAGATCAACCAGCCGTTCATCTCGATGGGCTCGGGCGGCCAGCCGCTGCACATGGTCATGAAGCTGACCCGTGCCAAGCTGGAAAGCCTCGTGGGCGACCTGATCAAGAACTCGCTCAAGCCCTGTGCCGCCGCTCTCAAGGACGCCGGCATCTCGAAGGAAGAGATCGACGAGGTCGTGCTCGTGGGCGGTCAGACCCGCATGCCGAAGGTCATGGAAGAGGTGACCAAGTTCTTCGGCAAGGAGCCGCACAAGGGCGTGAACCCGGATGAAGTGGTCGCCATGGGCGCCGCGATCCAGGCCGGCGTCCTGCAGGGTGACGTGAAGGACGTGGTCCTTCTCGACGTGACCCCGCTGTCGCTCGGCATCGAGACGCTGGGTGGCGTGTTCACCCGCCTGATCGACCGCAACACCACGATCCCGACCAAGAAGTCGCAGATCTTCTCCACCGCCGAGGACAACCAGTCGGCCGTGACGATCCGCGTCTTCCAGGGCGAGCGCGAGATGGCTGCCGACAACAAGCTGCTCGGCCAGTTCAACCTCGAGCAGATCCCGCCGGCCCCCCGCGGCCTGCCGCAGATCGAGGTGACCTTCGACATCGACGCCAACGGCATCGTCTCCGTGTCCGCCAAGGACAAGGGCACGAACAAGGAGCAGAAGATCACCATCCAGGCCTCTGGCGGTCTGTCGGACGATGACATCGAGAAGATGGTCAAGGAAGCCGAAGAGAACGCCGAGAAGGACAAGGAGCGCCGCGAGCTCGTCGAGGCCCGCAACCAGGCGGAAAGCCTCATCCACTCGACCGAGAAGTCGATCGAGGAGCACGGCGACAAGGTCGACCCGTCGACCATCGAGGCCATCGAGTTGGCGATCTCCGCGCTCAAGGACGATCTCGAGAAGGACGGCGTCGCCGCCGAGAAGATCAAGGCCGGCATCCAGAACGTGACCGAAGCGGCCATGCGTCTGGGCGAGGCGATCTACAAGGCGCAGGCCGACTCGGCCGAGGGGTCGGACGATCCCGAGGCCTCCGCCAACGCCGGGTCCTCGTCGCAGGATGATGACATCGTCGACGCCGATTTCGAGGATCTTGGCAACGACAAGCGTGGCTGAGCAAAGCCTCGGAACAGATCGGGGGCCGGTCCGGATGCCGGGCCGGCCCCTTCCCGTTCCGGGCGAGAGGAGGACATAGATGTCCAAACGTGACTATTACGACCTGCTCGGCGTCGCGAAAGGGGCCTCCGCGGAAGAGATCAAGAAGGGCTATCGCAAGAAGGCGAAGGAACTTCACCCCGACCGTAACGCGGACAACCCCGATGCCGAGGCACAGTTCAAGGAAATCAACGAGGCCTACGACGTCCTGAAGGACGCCGACAAGAAGGCCGCCTACGACCGCTTCGGCCATGCAGCCTTCGAAGGTGGCATGGGCGGTGGTGGTGGCGGGCGTCCCGGCGGCGGCTTCCAGGGCGGCCAGGGCGATTTCGCCTCGGCCTTCTCCGACGTCTTCGACGACCTCTTCGGCGACTTCATGGGCGGCCGTCAGGGTGGCGGGCGCCAGCGCGCCGCGCGCGGGGCCGACCTGCGCTACAATCTGCGCGTGACGCTGGAAGAGGCCTACAACGGCCTTCAGAAGACCATCAACGTGCCGACGTCGGTGCAGTGTGGCGAGTGCAACGGATCCGGGGCCGAGGGCGGCGCCGAGCCGGTGACCTGTCCGACCTGCTCCGGCATGGGCAAGGTCCGCGCCACGCAGGGCTTCTTCACGGTCGAGCGCACCTGCCCGACCTGTTCCGGGCTCGGCCAGATCATCAAGAACCCCTGCGCCAAGTGTGGCGGTCAGGGCCGCGTCCAGAAGGAACGCGCGCTCTCGGTCAACATCCCCGCGGGCGTCGAGACCGGCACCCGGATCCGGCTTGCCGGCGAGGGCGAGGCCGGGATGCGGGGCGGGCCTCCGGGCGACCTCTACATCTTCATCGAGGTCAAGCCGCACGAGATCTTCGAGCGTGAAGGCGTCGAGCTGCATTGCCGCGTGCCGGTGTCGATGACCACGGCAGCACTTGGCGGCGACATCGAGGTCCCGACCATCGACGGCGGCCGCAGCCGGGTGAAGATCCCCTCCGGCAGCCAGTCCGGCCGCCAGATGCGCCTGCGCAGCAAGGGCATGCCCGCCCTGCGCGGCGGTGCTGCGGGGGACATGTTCATCGAACTCGCGGTCGAGACCCCGGTGAACCTGACCTCGCGCCAGAAGGAACTCCTGCGCGAGTTCGAGGAGCTGTCCGAGGACAACAATCCGGAATCGCACAGCTTCTTCTCATCGGTGAAGAACTTCTGGGATTCGATGAAGGGGTGATTTCACGTACCCGCGCCTCTGGCGCGGGCAAACTCTCCGGGGGAGGGTTTGATGAAATCACGGGCGGAGCCCAGGGCCATCACGTACCCGCGCCTCTGGCGCGGGCAAACCCTCCGTGGGAGGGTTTGGTGAAATCACGGGCCCCCATCCAACGCACACATCCGAAAGGCCGCGCTTCAGCGCGGCCTTTCTGCTTTTAACCCTTCGCTAACCAGCCCGCGTCAATCTGGCGGCATGAAACGTGCTCCGCAATTCTCCGATTCCCAGGCCGCACTCTTCGATCACGACGAAGCGCCGGAGCTGCCTGCCCGCGGAGAGAGGCAGCTTCCCTCCTACATCCGCGACCATCGCGCCCGGCTGCGCGAGCGCTTCCTCATAGGCGGCCCCGATGCGCTGCCGGATTACGAGCTGCTGGAACTCGTGCTCTTCCGCGCCATCCCCCGACGCGACGTGAAGCCGCTCGCCCGCGCGCTGCTCGAGCGTTTCGGCGATTTCAACGGAGTGCTTTCGGCGCCGGCCACCCGCCTGCACGAGACCGCCGGGGTCGGCGACGCCGTGGTGACCGAGCTCAAGATCGTCGAGGCTGCCGCGCACAGGCTTGCCCGCTCGCGCGTGTTGCAGAAGCAGGTGGTCACCTCGTGGGACGCGCTGCTCGAGTATTGCCAGACCGCCATGGCCCACCGCGACACCGAGCAGTTCCGCGTCCTGTTCCTCGACCGAAAGAACGTGCTCATCGCCGACGAACCGCAGGCGCGGGGCACCGTCGACCACGTGCCCGTCTACCCGCGCGAGGTGGTCAAGCGCGCGCTCGAGCTCAATGCCTCGGCGCTGATCCTCGTGCACAACCATCCCTCTGGGGATCCTACGCCAAGCCAGGCGGACATCGACATGACCGCGCAGATCCAGGTCGCGGCGGATGCGCTGGGGATCACCCTGCACGACCACCTCGTGATCGGGAAATCCCGCGAGCTGAGCTTCCGCAGCGCCGGGCTGCTGTAGCCCGGGTGAGCAGGCGGATCAGTTCACCCAGACCTCGACGCGGCGGTTGACCTGCCGGCCCCAGACCGTGTCGTCGCAGGCCATCGGCATGGCCTCACCGAAGGCCTCGGTCGCCATGCCGATGCGGTCAAGGTCGGCAGCCTCGGCCGCCTGCTCCACCGCCGTGCGCACCGCGTCGGCGCGTTTTCGGGCGATCTCGAGGTTGGCGTCCGCATCCCCCTGCCCGTCCGAGAAGCCCACGAAGACCAGTTCGCGGCCGTCGTACTCGCCCGCCTCGAACGAGCGCGCCAGCTGCTGCACGTTCGAGCGCGACTGCGCGTCGAGCCGCACCGAGCCGGGCTCGAAGCGGAACGAGGTGGTGAGCCGCCGCATTGGCGCCAGCGCCGTCACCATGTGTTGCAGCAGCGCCAGCCCGCCTTCGCCCTCGGCCACCGCGATGGCATTGGCCAGCCGGTCGCCCTGCAGGTTCAGCGCCAGCTCCTCGGGCGCCTGATCCACGAACCCCGCCCGGCGGATGACGATCTGCGCCGGGGCGCTGCGGGTGAAGGCGAGGAAGTCCCGCGCCAGCGCCGGCAGACGCCGCGCGGGCAGGTAGAGGAACATCGGCGCGGTCAGCGGATAGTCCTCGGTCTTGATCTCGGCGCGCCGCCCGCGCAGCTGGAAGCCGCAGCTGCCGGTGATGTAGAGCGGCTTGGTGTTGCCGATCTCGGAGTAACTCGCGAGGCCGATGCCGAAGGGATCTCCGGCCACCGCCTCGGCCAGCGCCGCATTGCCCGCGTGGCGGATGATCTCGCCGTCGAGCTCGAGCCCCGACGGCCGCAGCAGCCGGTCCTCGATCCCCTGCGACAGCCCGGATTCGGCGTTGCGCAGGTGGAGGACCACCGGCGCGTCGGGCCCGCCGAGCTCGCGCCAGTTGCTGAGCCGCCCCGACAGGATTCGCGCGAGGTCCGAGAGTGACAGCGCGCTGACCGGGTTGTTCGCAGCGACCACCGGGATCATCGCGTCGAGCGCCAGCACCCGGCTGCGGTTGGGATCCGAGAGGTCTCCGAGCCCGGCCTCGCTGGCCAGCGCTTCCTCGTTGTCGCGGATCTCGCGCAGGGCCATGACGATGTCGGCCTCGTCGGCGAGCAGGTCCGCGAAGCCCGTGTCGGTGCTACTGATGCGGAAGTCGAAGCGCCCGACCACGCGGTCCTCGGCAGGATCGGTGAGCTCGTAGCGGAAACCGGTGTCGCCCAGCTGCAGACGCTCGGCCTCGAGCCCGTTGCGCAGCGCGAAGCCCTCGATCAGCGCGGGCATCAGCACGTCGCCGATGGTGGCAGACCCCGAGACCCGCATCTCGGCCACGAAATCGGTCAGCGAGGGGCAGCCCACGCCGTCGCAGAGCACGCCGGAGCTGTCCACGGTGAGCTCGCCGTAGCGGGTTTCGACCCGGTAGAACTCACCGTCGAAGCCCAGCAGAGTGCCGTTCAGCTCGATCCCGCCATCGCGCGAGCGCAGGGTGATGTCCTGCGCCAGAAGCGGTGTGCCTGTAATGAAAAGTGCGGCGAAGACCGCCGCACGAAACGCCTGCATGAAAGACCCCGGTTGCCCCTGTCTACCTCGCGGCAATCTTCAGGTCTTCGACCAGATTATTCAACACCAGAAAATCTCCGACGCCGCCGTCACAGGCCGGCATGTCGAGCGACAGATCGTTGACGCCGAGCCGCCCCGAGCCCCGGCGATCGAGCATCTGGGCCTCGACCGTGGTGCCGCAGTTCCCGGCGGTGACCTCGGCCTCGACCGTGAGCGCCACGCTGCCCTCGCGCTTGGCGCCACCGGTGGGGAAGCTGTAGACCTCGGCCACCAGAGCACCGGGCACGAGGCTGTTGCCGAGCCGGGTCAGGAAGCCGCCATCGCCCTGCGCGGCGCGCTCGACGTCGCCGGTGCGTTCCGACCAGACGTGGCCCTCGTCGCGGTAGCCCGCGCCGAACTCGAGCGCGTGCAGGCCGAGCCCGCTGCCCCCCTGCCCCTGCAACACGACGCGGTCGTAATAGGGCAGGACGGGGACCTCGGCGCGGGCGATGGCGCCGTCGCCGTTGCCGAAGGAGACGATGAAGAGCGCGCTTTCCGCCAGCGCCGGGACGCTCACACGCAGGCTGCCGTCGGGGCGGGTGATCTCGGTGAACATCATGCCCTGGTGATGGATGGCGACGCGCTCGGAGCGGTAGCAGGGCGCCATGACCTCGAGCGCCACCATGGCGCCGAGCTCGACCTCGGCGCGTGCGGTGACGATGCAGTCGGGCGAGGCCGCAGCGGCCTGCAGCGAGGCGGCGCTGTCAGGCGCGGGCACGGTCCGGAGCGAGGCGAGGGACGGCTGCGCCGGAACCCGGTAGGCGGCCCTGGTGGCGGGAAGGCGCGGCGCGACGGCGGAGGAGGTCTCGGTGATCCCACTGACCACCAGCGGCGCGGCCTCGGCGCTCAGGACGGGTTGCGTCGCGGCGCCATGCTCCATGACGAAGCCGATGGCCAGCGCCGCACAGGCAGTCACCACTCCAAGAAGATATGTCTTGAGACGCTCCATCCAGGCCTCCGCTCACGGTCCACATTCCTTGTTGGTAAACAATCTCGCAAGGAAAAGCGGCTTTGTTGCGGCGGTTACGGGGAGGCATTCTGGCAGAAAAAGGGGCCCAAGCGCCCCCTGGTCCCGGGGCTTTCGGGCAGCTCAGGCCACCATGGCAGTGCTTGAACTTCTTGCCCGAGCCACAGGGACAGGCATCGTTTCGGCTGGGCGAGCCCCAGGTGTCCGGATTGGATTCGTCGAAGCCTTCGACCAGTGGCGCAAGCGCCACCCCGCCCGCCTCAGCCCCTGTGTCGGCCGCGGCCGGAACCGGCGTCGGCGCGGTCGCGGGCTGCGCGGCCTCGGCCTGCTGGCGCAGGGCGGCCTGTTGCTGGGCGAGCTGCTGGAACATCGCGCGCTGCTCGTCCTCGGTGATCGGACGAATGCGCGAGAGCTGCTCGGTCACCGTCTCGCGGAGCGATTCGAGCATGCTCTCGAAGAGCTGGAACGCCTCGGTCTTGTACTCGTTCAGCGGGTCGCGCTGCGCGTAGCCGCGGAAGCCCACCACCGAGCGCAGGTGCTCGAGCGTCAGCAGGTGCTCGCGCCACTTGGTATCGATGGTCTGCAGCAGCACCTGCTTCTCGATCTGGCGCATGGTGGCGGGACCGAAGGCGGCGGCCTTGTCGGCCATCATCTTGTCCGACGCCTCTTCGAGACGCTCGCGGATGATCTCGGCGTCAACGCCCTCTTCATCGCCCCACTTCATCACCGGCGCGTCGACGCCCAGTTTCTCGATGGCGGCGGCGTAAAGGCCTTCGGTGTTCCACTGGTCGGCGTAGGTCTTGGGCGGGATGTAGGTGTCGACCAGCTCGTCGACGACCTCGTGGCGCATGTCCTCGGTGATCTCCGACACGTCCTCGGCTTCCATGATCTCGCGCCGCTGGGCGAAGATCACCTTCCGCTGGTCGTTCATCACGTCGTCGAACTTGAGCAGCTGCTTGCGGATGTCGAAGTTGCGCCCCTCGACCTTGGCCTGCGCGCGCTCGAGCGACTTGTTCACCCAGGGGTGCACGATGGCCTCGCCCTCTTTCATCCCCAGCTTCGAGAGCATCCGGTCGAGACGCTCGGAGCCGAAGATGCGCATCAGGTCATCCTCGAGCGAGAGGTAGAACGAGCTGCGGCCCGGGTCGCCCTGACGGCCGGAACGGCCGCGAAGCTGGTTGTCGATGCGACGGCTCTCGTGACGCTCGGTGGCCAGCACGAAGAGGCCGCCGGCCGCCTTCACCGCGGCCTCGTCCTGGGCGTGGCCCTCTTCGATCCGCGCGCGGATCGCCTCGGGATCGGCTTCCGGGTCGGCCTCGATGGCCTGCATGATCTTGAACTCGACGTTGCCGCCCAGCTTGATGTCGGTGCCGCGGCCGGCCATGTTCGTGGCGATGGTCACCGCGCCCAGCTTGCCGGCGTCGGCGACGATCTGCGCCTCCTGCTCGTGCTGGCGGGCGTTCAGCACGTTGTGCTTGAGCCCGGCGCGGGTCAGCAGCTGCGACAGCAGCTCGGATTTCTCGATCGAGGTGGTGCCGACGAGGACCGGCTGGCCCTTCTCGTGGGCAACCTTGATCTCTTCGACGATGGCGTCGTACTTCTCGCGCGCCGTGCGGAATACTTGGTCGTCGTCATCCTGGCGGGCGATGGGACGGTTGGTCGGAACCTCGACCACGCCCAGCCCGTAGATCTCCATGAATTCCTCGGCCTCGGTGGCCGCGGTGCCGGTCATGCCGCCGAGCTTCTCGTAGAGACGGAAGTAGTTCTGGAAGGTCACCTGCGCGAGGGTCACGTTCTCGGGCTGGATCTGGCAGCCTTCCTTGGCCTCGATGGCCTGATGCAGACCGTCGGAGAGACGGCGGCCGACCATCATCCGGCCGGTGAACTCGTCGATCAGCACCACGTTGCCGTCGCGGACGATGTAGTCCTTGTCGCGGCTGTAGAGCTTGTGGGCGCGCAGGCCCTGGTTCACGTGGTGGACGACCGTGGTGCTTTCCGGATCGTAGAGCGTCTGGCCCTCGGGCAGGATGCCCCGGGCGTGCAGCAGCTCTTCCAGCGCCTCGTTGCCTTCCTCGGTGAAGGTCACGTTGCGGGTCTTCTCGTCCATCGTGTAGGCATCATCCGCCAGCTCGGGGATGATCTTGTCGATGGCGATGTAGAGCTCGGACCGGTCCTGGCTCGGGCCCGAGATGATCAGCGGCGTCCGCGCCTCGTCGACGAGGATCGAATCCACTTCGTCGACGACGGCGAAGTAATGCTCGCGCTGCATCATCTGGCTGAGCTCGGACTTCATGTTGTCGCGCAGGTAGTCGAAGCCCAGCTCGTTGTTCGTCGCGTAGGTGATGTCGGCGGCGTAGGCGGTGCGCTTCTCGTCCTCGGGCTGCTGCGGGTAGACCACGCCGGTGGTCAGTCCCAGCGCGCCGTAGACCTTGCTCATCCACTCGGCGTCGCGGCGGGCGAGGTAGTCGTTGACGGTGACGATGTGCACGCCCTTGCCGGTCAGCGCGTTGAGGTAGGCCGGGAAGGTGGCGACCAGCGTCTTGCCCTCACCGGTCTTCATCTCCGAGATGTTGCCCTGGTGGAGGAAGATGCCGCCCATCAGCTGCACGTCAAAGGCACGCAGGCCGATGGCCCGGCGTGCGCCCTCGCGGCAGTTGGCGAAGGCCTCGGGGAGGATATGGTCCAGGCTCTCGCCGTCGGCGATGCGCTTGCGGAACTCCTCGGTCTTGGCGATCAGCCCGGCGTCATCGAGCTTTTCGAACTCCGGCTCGAGCGCGTTGATCTTGTCGACCAGCGGGCGCGTCGCCTTGATCTTGCGGTCGTTCGGCGTTCCGAAAACCTTCCGCGCGATAGTTCCGATACCCAGCATTCCTGGCCTGCTTCCTGTCTGACAAAACCGTGTTCTTGCGGTGGCATCCGCTTGCCCGCCTCGCACACAGCCCATATGACACAGGGGAACGACCGGCCTTGCAGAGCCATATGGCGATGTAAGCGCAGGGCCGGATACTGTCAACGCCGCCTGCCCCGGGCGGCCAACCCAGGGACCGGGAAAGGACCTAACGACATGCGTAGAACGCTCACCACACTGACCGCGGCCGCCCTCGCCTTCACGCTGGCGCTGCCCGCTCAGGCGGAGGAGATGGACCTCGACTCGGTCGTCGCCACGGTCAACGGACAGGACATCACACTCGGCCACATGCTGGTGATCCGCGCCCAGCTTCCTGAGCAGTATCAGCAACTTGGCGACGAAGTCCTCTGGGACGGCATTCTCGACCAGATCGTGCAGCAGACCGTGCTCGCGCAGGACGACCGCGCCGAGGAGACCAAGCGCGTGACCCTGTCGCTCGACAACGAGCGCCGCTCGCTGCTGGCCGCCGAGGTGGTTCAGTCCATCGCAAACGATGCCGTGAGCGACGAGGCCGTGCAGGCCGCTTACGACGCGGAATACGCCACTGCCGAGCTCGGCAAGGAGTTCAACGCCTCACACATCCTCGTCGAGACCGAGGAAGAGGCGCAGGCCCTGATCGAGGAACTGAACGGCGGCGCCGACTTCGCGGAGCTCGCCAAGACCAAATCGACCGGCCCCTCGGGCCCCAACGGGGGCGAGCTCGGCTGGTTCGGCCCGGGCATGATGGTCGAGCCCTTCCAGGCCGCCGTCGAGCAGATGTCCGTGGGCGATATCTCGGCCCCGGTGCAGACCCAGTTCGGCTGGCACGTCATCAAGCTCAACGACGAGCGCAACAAGGAAGCGCCGCAACTCGAGGAAGTCCGCGCCGACATCGAGCTGAAGCTGCAGCAGGAAGCGGTGCAGAATTATATTGACGAAAAGCTCGGCGCAGCCGAAGTCACCCGCACGGACAAGGCCGACATCGACACCTCGGTGCTGTCCAACATGCAGCTCCTGGAGGAATAAGTGGCCAAGATCACGTCCGTTTCGCCCCTCGCCCCTGCCGCGTTCCCGGATCTTCCGGTGATCGACGGCGTCCGCTTCGCCTCGGTCGCGGCCGGGGTCCGATACGCCGGACGAACGGATGTGATGCTGACCCTCCTCGACCCCGGCTCGGTTGTGGCCGGGGTCTTCACTCGCTCCGCGACGCGCTCCGCCAACGTGCTCGACTGCCAGGCCAAGATCGGCTCGGACAGCGACGACGGCGCCGCGATCATCGTGAACTCGGGCAACTCCAACGCCTTCACCGGCAAGGCCGGCGACGGCTCGGTGGCAGCGATCTGCGAGGCCGTGGCCACGGCCACCGGACTGCCCGCCACCCGCGTCTTCACCAGCTCCACCGGCGTGATCGGCGAGCGCCTGCCCCATGACCGCATCATTGCCAAGGTCGGCGACCTCGTCGCGGCGCTGGACCCCGGCAAGGGCTCCGAGGCGGCACGCGCCATCATGACCACCGACACCTTCCCCAAGGGCGCCTGCGCCACCGTCTCGCTGCCCGGCGGCGAGGTGAAGATCGCGGGATTCGCCAAGGGCTCTGGCATGATCGCCCCCGACATGGCGACGATGCTGGTCTATATCTTCACCGACGCGAAGATCAGCCGCGGCGACCTGCAGGCACTGGTCTCCGAGATCAATGACCGCAGCTTCAACTGCATCACCGTCGACAGCGACACCTCGACCTCCGACACGCTGCTGACGGGGGCCACCGGCGCCTCCGGCGTCGCGGTCACCACCGCCGACACCGCCTTCTCCGAAGCGCTCGAGGCCGTCTTCCTTGATCTCGCGCACCAGGTTGTGAAGGATGGCGAGGGCGCTACCAAGTTCGTCACCGTGAACGTCACCGGCGCCCGCGACGACGCCGACGCCCGCACCCACGCGCTCGCCATCGCCAACTCGCCGCTGGTCAAGACCGCCATCGCCGGCGAGGACCCGAACTGGGGCCGCGTCGTCATGGCCGTCGGCAAGTCCGGCGCCGCCGCCGACCGCGACGCCCTGAGCATCCGCTTCGGTGACGTGCTCGTGGCCGAAAACGGGTGGGTCGCCCCCTCCTACAAGGAAGAGGACGGCGCGGCGCTGATGAAGAAACCCGAGATCGCGATCAACGTCGACATCGGCCTCGGCGAGGGCAAGGCCACCGTCTGGACCTGCGACCTGACCCACGGCTACATCTCGATCAACGCCGACTACCGGTCC
>NZ_JAATOS010000742.1:0-1446 GCF_011806505.1 Salipiger sp. HF18
CGGCACGTTGCGGAAGCCCTCGACGTAGAAGGCCATCAGCCGCGCCACCAGCCAGTTGTTGGACAGGCGCAGCACGCCGGCGATGACGCCCAGCACGGTGGCCAGTGCGCATCCCAGCGCCGCGACGAGCAGCGTGTTGAGGATGCCGACGAGGGCGGCGCGTCCGTGGGTGCTCTGGCTGTTGTAGTCGATCAGGCGCTGGTTGATGTCATAGCCCGACGGTTGCCACAGGAAGCCGAAGTCGAAGTCCTTGCCGAGGTTCTGAAGGTTGTGGATCGCATTCGAGACGAGCCACGAAAAGAGAAGCATCAGCAGGATCATCGCCACCACCTGAATGGTCAGGGAGCGGTAGCGGGTATCGTAGATAAGCTGAGACAGCCGGAAGCCTTGCCCCGGCGGGTCCGTCATGGTCGTCATTTTGTTCTCCCCGGTGGTTTCCGTTCTTCCCGGGTCCCGGGCCGGTTGATCCGGCCTCCGCCCCTCGTCGGAAACTCGTATTGGTGTCGGGCGTCTGCTTCGCCCTCTATTTGGAAAGGGCGCGGGAGTTCATCCCCGCGCCCTCGTTTTTCGTGCCGTTCAGCGGAACGGCGGGCTGTAGAGCAGGCCGCCTTCGGTCCACTGCGCGTTCAGGCCGCGCGACAGGCCGATGGGGGTGTTCTCGCCGATGGTCTTCTCGAAGATCTCGCCGTAGTTGCCGTTGGCCATGATGGCTTTCTTGGCCCAGTCGGCCTCGAGGCCGAACATCGCGCCAAGCTCGCCTTCGGTGCCGAGCAGACGGTTGATTTCCGGGTTGTTGCCCGGAGCCGCCGAGAGCTCGCCGATGTTGGCCGAGGTCACGCCGTATTCTTCGGCGGCGACCAGTGCGTTGAGGGTCCAGCGCACGATGTCGCCCCATTCGCTGTCGCCGTGGCGGACGAGCGGGCCGAGCGGCTCTTTCGAGATGATTTCCGGCAGGATCACGTGATCGCCCGGAGCTTCGAACGACGCGCGGGTGGCAGCGAGGCCGGACGCGTCGGTGGTGTAGACGTCGCAGGCGCCGGCAAGGTACTGCTGCTGCGCCTCTGCGTTGGTCTCGATCGGCACCGGCTCGTAGCTGATGTTGTTCACGCGGAAGAAGTCCGCGAGGTTCAGCTCGGTGGTGGTGCCGGTCTGGATGCAGACGGTTGCGCCGTCGAGTTCCTTGGCCGAGCTCACACCGAGGGCCTTGGGCACCATGAAGCCCTGGCCGTCGTAGTAGTTCACGCCGATGAACTCGAACTTGAGGTCGACATCGCGCGAGAAGGTCCAGGTGGTGTTGCGGGCCAGCACGTCGATCTCGCCGGACGCCAGCGCGGTGAAGCGGGTCTGCCCGGTGGTGGGCACAAATTCGACCGCCATCGGGTCGCCGAGAACCGCTGCGGCGACCGCGCGGCAGACGGCGACGTCGAAGCCCTGCCAGACGCCGTT
>NZ_JAATOS010000743.1:0-1441 GCF_011806505.1 Salipiger sp. HF18
CCAGGATGTCGTTGTTGAAGTTGGTCAGCTCGTTGCCGGTCCAGCCTTCAGCCGTCGCCTTTTCCTGCATCGCGGGCGACTTCTCGTTGTAGTACTGGATGCGGCCGTCGCCGTTTTTGTCTTCCCAGCCCAGCATGCCGGTCTGCTGCCAGGTGGCCATCCAGTCGTAGGCCGGATCGGTCTCGATCTGCTCGATCGTCACCGCCGGACCGTCCGTACCCTCGGGCCAGAACTGCTGGGTGATGTTGAGGCGCGCCATGGCACCCACCGCGGGGGCGGTCAGGTAGAGCAGCGCGATGAAGACCAGCGCCCAGCCGGCGGACCAGCGTGCGTCGGCAACCTTGGGCACGGTGAAGAAGCGCATGATAACGTGCGGCAGACCTGCCGTCCCAATCATCAGCGACAGGGTGAAGAGCACCATGTTCAGGGTGTCGCCGTTGTGGGCGGTGTACTGGTTGAAGCCAAGGTCGGTGACGATGGCGTCGAGCGTCTGCAGCAGCGGCTCGCCGGTGGCGGTGTCGCTTCCGAACAGGCCGAGCGCCGGGATCGGGTTGCCGGTCAGCTGCAGCGAGATGAAGATCGCCGGGATGGTGTAGGCGAGGATCAGCACGACGTATTGCGCCACCTGCGTGTAGGTCACGCCCTTCATGCCGCCGAACACCGCGTAGGCGAACACGATCACCGCGCCGATCAGCAGGCCGGTGGTGGTGTCGACCTCGAGGAAGCGGCCGAAGGCCACGCCCACGCCGGTCATCTGGCCGATCACGTAGGTGATGGAGGCGATGATCAGGCAGAGCACGGCGACGAGCCGCGCGGAGGGCGAGTAGAAGCGGTCACCGATGAACTCGGAGACGGTGAACTTGCCGAACTTGCGCAGGTAGGGCGCGAGCAGCAGCGCCAGCAGCACGTAGCCGCCGGTCCAGCCCATGAGATAGGCCGAGTTGTCGTAGCCGGTGAAGGCGATGAGGCCCGCCATCGACAGGAACGATGCCGCCGACATCCAGTCGGCCGCGGTCGCCATGCCGTTGGTCACCGGGTGCACGCCGCGTCCGGCGGCGTAGAATTCAGAGGTCGAGCCCGCACGGGCCCAGATCGCGATGCCGATGTAGATCGCGAAGCTCGCGCCCACGAACAGCAGGTTGATGGTAAACTGATCCATTGCGTCTTACTCCTCGTCCACGCCGTGCTCTTGGTCGAGCTTGTTCATCCGGAAGGCGTAGAAGAAGATCAGCACCAGGAAGACCAGGATGCTGCCCTGCTGTGCGAACCAGAAGCCTAGGTCGGTGCCGCCGACGCTGATGCCCGAGAGGGCAGGGCGCAGCAGGATGCCGAAGCCGAACGAGCACAGGGCCCAGATGATGAGGCTGATGATGATGATGCGAAGATTGGCCTTCCAGTAGGCCTCGCCACTAGATGTATGATCCGCCACGAGCGGTTCCCT
>NZ_JAATOS010000744.1:0-1435 GCF_011806505.1 Salipiger sp. HF18
CGTGGTGTGACCGTAGACCTCCGGCTGGCGCGTCCCGAGAAGGTTGAGGTTCGGACCGTTGAGGATCAGGAACCCTGGCATGTGAATGACCTCCAAAAAGAATGGCCACCAGTTATCTCGCGATGCGCGCCGTTGTCCAGAAAGGAGCATCGCATTTTCCCTATTCCGGACCCGTCTGCGGCGCTTTGATCCTGCTTTGGGCGTCGTCCGGGGCACGTCTCGGCGGGCGGGCGTGCCTCTGGGGCGTGTCGGGGGCGGGATCCACGCGGATTTCAGGGGTTCGACATGCACTACGTTATACATAATACTGATTATACGTAATACGTCCATCCGCTTGGGGATCTGCGTACCACACCCCCTTCAGACGCCGAGAATGCCTGCCATATACGGTTCCGAGGCTGAGAGCTCTTCCGAGAACGGCATTTTAATCCAATGGCTTGGGCTTCGTTCCTCAGGTCCCGCTCACACGGTCCATCGCAGAAGATCCGCCGGCAGCATGCGTTCTGCCTCTTGCCCGGAACGCGCGGCTCGGTCACAACTCCCCGCATGGAAGAGACACCGGACATCCTCTGCATCGGCTCCGTACTCTGGGACGTCATCGGCCGATCTGCGAGCCACATGCGTCAGGGGTCGGATGTTCCCGGGCACATCACCCGGCTGCCCGGCGGCGTCGCGCTGAACATCGCGATGACCTTCGCCCGCTTCGGGCTACGCCCCGGGCTGCTCAGTGCCGTCGGCCGCGACCGCGAAGGCAACGAGCTCACCGAGGCCTGCGCCCAGCTCGGGTGCGAGACCGGCTATCTCTACCGCTCCGATGACCTGCCGACCGACCGCTACATGGCGGTCGAAGGCGCCAACGGGCTCATTGCCGCGATTGCCGACGCTCATACGCTGGAACGCGCCGGCGCGCGCATCCTGCAGCCGCTGCTCGACGGCACCCTTGGCAGCGTCGAGGCGCCCTACAACGGCCCCGTGGCGCTCGACGGCAACCTGACCGAGACGCTGCTCGACGAGATTGCGCGCGACCCGGCCTTTGCCGCCGCAGACCTGCGTATTGCGCCCGCGAGCCCCGGCAAGGCCGAGCGGCTGATGCCGTTCCTGCGCGCCCGTCGCGGCGTGCTTTACGTCAATCTCGAGGAAGCCGGGCTGCTCTGCCAGACCAGCTTCGACAGCGCCCCGCAGGCCGCCGCCCGGCTGGTCGAGCGTGGCGCCGCCCGGGCCGTCGTGACCAACGGCGGCGATGCCGCCTGCGATGCGACGCCCGAGGGCATCGTCGCAGAATGTCCGCCCGAGGTGCTGGTGACCCGTGTCACCGGCGCCGGCGACACCTTCATGGCCGCGCATATCGTGGCCGAACTTGGCGGCGCAGGCCGGGCCGAGGCGCTCGACCGCGCGCTTGCCGCCGCCGCCACCTACGTATCCGGAGACATCCCGT
>NZ_JAATOS010000745.1:0-1429 GCF_011806505.1 Salipiger sp. HF18
CCTTTTCCTCCTCCTCTCTCTCTCCTTCTCTCTCTCCGCATCATCTTGCCGACGCCTATGGCATTGCGCGCCGCAACTACTATTTCGCGCTGGCGGACAGAAGTCAGGCCAGCCGCAAGTACGCGCGCACCCGCGCCGGCGGCAAGGGCGGCTGGATCCGCCGCGCCGAGGAATTCATCTCGCCGCGCTACCACCTTTCGGACGCGCAGTTCCGCGCGCGGGTGGCGGCATGGGCATAATCGCGGGGCTGGTGGGGACGGCGCTGCGCGGCATGTTCGGCGACGGGCGCAACGTGGTGGCCGAAACGGCCGAGGTGTTCCGCGCCAATGCCGAAGCCTCGGCCGGGCGGGCCCATGCGCTCGACAGCGCCGCGCTGGCGCAGCTCTCGGCCGAGTTCGCACCGCGCCAGCGCGGCTGGTTCGACCGGCTGATGGACGGGGTGAACCGCCTGCCGCGCCCGCTCATGGTGCTGGGGCTGGTGTGGATGCTGGTCGAGACCGCCCGCAACCCCGAGGCCATGGCGCGGGTCTTCGGCGCCTGGGCGGTGCTGCCCGAGGCCGCCTGGGTGGTGTTCGGCATTGTGGTCACCTTCTATTTCGGCGGCCGCGCGCAGCTCAAGGACCAGGAATTCCGCCGCGGCCTCGCGCAGTCGGCTGTGGCAGCGGCGCGGCTGCCCTTGGGGCATGAGGCGGGGGCGGTTTCGGCGGTGTCAGGCCCCGGGGACGCCGAGGAGACCGCGGCGGTGGCGGCTCTGTCCGAAGACGCCGCGGAGGGCGCAAGGCTCGCCGGGAGCGCGGCGGACGACAACCCCGCGCTGGCGGAGTGGCGCGCCTCCGGTCCGCGAGCCGTGTCCTAGGCCCGCCGTCCGGTGTGAGGCGTCCCGGACACCCCAGAGTGTATGTTTGAGATTGCTTGTGGTGAGATCAAAGACGGGGGTCGCGTTCTGCGGCCCCCGTTTCGCGTCACCACGCGCCCGGGGGATTGCGACAAAGTGATACCCTCAGTCCCTCGATTTCCGTTGGCCGCTCAGGGGGGCTTTCGTATACACATCGGATCATGATTACCGAACTCGGACATTTCGCCCTGATCCTCGCGTTCCTCGTCGCCTGCGTGCAGGCGGTGGTGCCGATGGTGGGCGCGCAGAAACGCTGGCCCGGCTGGATGGCCGTGGCCGAGCCCGCCGCAACCGCTCAGTTCCTGCTGGTCCTGCTCAGTTTCGCGGCCCTGACCCATGCCTTCGTCACCTCGGACTTCTCGCTGAGGCTCGTGGTGATGAACAGCCATTCCGCCAAGCCGATGCTCTACAAGATCAGCGGCGTCTGGGGGAACCACGAGGGCTCGATGCTGCTTTGGGTGCTGATCCTGGCGCTCTTCGGCGCCATGGCGGCCTGGTTCGGGGGCAACCTGCCGCCAAGCCTGCGGGCCCGGG
>NZ_JAATOS010000746.1:0-1426 GCF_011806505.1 Salipiger sp. HF18
GCCGATGTAGACGATGTTGTCGTTCTTCAGGCAGTTCGCCGAACGCACCGACAGCTCGAGCTCGTCCACCTTCTTGAGAAGCAGCGGGTTGAACTCCAGCCCGTCGTCCTCGTCTTGGCGGCCGGCCGCTTCGGGCTCTTCGAAGTTCACGAAGATCGACAGCTGGTCCTGCAGGATGCGCGCCGCGAAGGCGATGGCATCGTCGGGGGTGACCGAACCGTCGGTCTCCACCTTCATGGTCAGCTTGTCGTAGTCGAGAACCTGGCCCTCACGGGTCGGCTGCACCTCGTAGGAGACGCGCTTGACCGGCGAGTAGATCGCGTCGATCGGAATCAGGCCGATGGGCGCGTCTTCGGGCTTGTTCTTGTCGGCAGAGACGTAGCCCTTGCCGGTGTTGACCGTCAGTTCCACGTAGAGATCGGCACCGTCGTCGAGGTGGCAGATTACATGGTCCTTGTTCAGCACTTCGATGCCGGCGGTTTCCGTGATGTCACCAGCGGTGACGACGCCCGGGCCCTTGGCGTTGATCGACAGGCGCTTCGGCCCCTCGACTTCCATGCGGAGAGAAACGCCCTTGAGGTTCAGGACGATATCGGTCACATCTTCGCGGACACCGGCGACGGACGAGAATTCGTGCAGCACGTTGTCGATCTGCACGCTGGTGATTGCCGCGCCCTGAAGGCTCGACAGCAGAATGCGACGCAGCGCATTGCCCATGGTCAGACCAAAGCCGCGCTCGAGCGGTTCTGCGACAACGGTTGCCACCCGGGAGGGGTCGGCGCCGGGGCGAACCTCCAGCTGGGTCGGCTTGATGAGTTCAGCCCAGTTCTTGTGGATCATGCGTCCCTCCATTCCTGTCCGTGCCCCATGTCCAAAGGCTCAGACGCCCGAGGTTAAAATGACGTGAGGTGGGACCCCGCCGAATGGCAGGGCCCCACCTCGTAAGTACGTAAGATCAGACGCGGCGGCGCTTCGGCGGACGGCAGCCGTTGTGCGCGATCGGCGTCACGTCACGGATCGACGTGATGTTGAAGCCGACGGCGGCAAGCGCGCGCAGAGCCGATTCACGGCCCGAGCCGGGGCCCTGGACTTCGACTTCCAGCGTTTTCACGCCGTGTTCCTGCGCCTTGCGGCCCGCGTCTTCGGCGGCCAGCTGAGCGGCGTAGGGGGTCGATTTCCGCGAACCCTTGAAGCCCATGGTGCCGGCGGACGACCAGGAGATCGCGTTGCCCTGCACATCCGAGATCAGGATCTTGGTGTTGTTGAACGACGAGTTAACATGCGCCACGCCAGCGGCGATGTTCTTGGAGACCTTCTTCTTGCCTCCGCGACGGGTATCACGTGCCATATCGGTGGGCCTCCCTTACTTCTTCTTGCCGGCGATGGGCTTTGCGGGGCCCTTGCGCGTACGAGCGTTGGTGTGGGT
>NZ_JAATOS010000747.1:0-1426 GCF_011806505.1 Salipiger sp. HF18
ATGCAGCGCGTCATGTGGGTCTCGACCAGCGGGCCGAGGTCGAGGTCGGTGACCGCGCGCTTGGGCTCGCGGAAGCGCGAGAAATCGACGCCGTAGGCCATCGCCTGGTCCTGCAGGTCGCATTCGCCGCCCTGGTCGCAGATCGGGCAGTCGAGCGGGTGGTTGATGAGCAGGAACTCCATCACCCCCTCGCGGGCCTTCTTGACCATCGGCGAGTTGGTCTTGACCACCGGCGGCTGGCCTTCCGGCCCCGGCCGCAGGTCGCGGACCTGCATGGCGCAGGAGGCGGCGGGCTTGGGCGGGCCGCCGACGACCTCGACAAGGCACATCCGGCAGTTGCCCGCGATCGACAGGCGCTCGTGATAGCAGAAGCGCGGCACCTCGATCCCGGCCGTCTCGCAGGCCTGGAGAATGGTCATCGCACCGTCGACTTCGACCTCGTTTCCGTCGATGATGATCTTGCGCAGGTCACTCATTGGCATCTTCCCAGACAGAATTTCCCAGGGGCCGGCACCTCTGCCGACCCGGGCACGGGCGTGCTGGCGCCGGCGTGTCCCCGCCGTGCGTGCCCCACATCACCATGCCCTCAGGAGCGCGCCGATCTGCGAGCCCCTTTCGATTTCCTGACGACCGATGCGGCAGTAGTCCGCCTCGACGCCCAGTGTCACGCCGCGGGCCTTCAGCCAGGCCTCGCCCTCGGCGCGGTATTTCTTCTTCTCGGCCTTCGAGGTCACGTAATCCTCGATCTCGTCCTCGCTGTACCCCAGCGCGCGGGCCCTCGACTTGAGCTCGCCCAGGTAGCTGTAGGCCCGGAACATGCGGGCGCTGATGCTGCCGCAGCGGCTGCGGATCTCGTCGGCGAGCCCCACGGCCAGCAGCCCGTCGTGGATTTCCTTGACCGTGCCCAGCGAGGGCCTGGCGGCAGCAGCCTGCGGCAGCAGGGCGGCGCCCATCACGGCCGCGACCAGCAGGGTCTTGATCTTGCGCATGTCATGTCTCCCGAACAGGGTTGCGGGGCCGCCGGCGTGGCGACCTCCTCTCCCCCGGAAGGTGGGAACGCCGGGTGCGGTCATGCAATAGCACGCCGCGCACGCCCCCGTTATGACAGCCGCTCCGGTCACTCGAGGCATTCCCCCCGATAGGTCAGCTTGTCCTTCTCGATCGGCAGCTGCGACGGCGGCGTGTCCGGACCGATGGCCCAGCGAATGTCCGAGCTGCCGAGATAGTCGATGCAGTACTTGATCGCCTCGTAACTCGCCGCCGCGCGCGCGCCGTCGATCGAGGCGCTGACGGGGCCCGCCGTGGCCACGAACTGCTTGCGGTTGTCCTTGATGCCCTTGGCATCACCGGGGAAGCGCATGCCGCCGTACTGGTAGGCGTTGCCGCCGCCGCAGCCGGCGAGCGCCAGCAGCACGAGGCCGGGCAG
>NZ_JAATOS010000748.1:0-1414 GCF_011806505.1 Salipiger sp. HF18
GATGATTTCCGGCTTGAGCTCGTTGCCCTTCGGCGCCGCACGCCAGTCGATCACGATCTTCTGGGTCATGCCGGTGGCATCGTCGGTCTCGTCGCGCACCGCGACCCCCTGGATGAGGTCGACGTGACGCGCGATACCATCCGCCTCGGCGATGATCGGCAGGGTGTAGGGGTCCCACTCGAACAGCTTGGCGCCACGGCTGACCGTGTCACCTTCCTTGACGAAGAGCTTGGTGCCGTAGCCCAGCTTGTGGCTGGCGCGCTCGGCCCCGTCCTCGCCCATGATCCGCAGCTTCATGTTGCGGCCCATGACCAGGGTCTCGCCGTTGAGGTTCTCGAGCGTCGAGGTGTTCTCGAACTCGATCAGGCCCTCTTGAGACGCCTCGAGGAAGGACTGCTGGCCACCCTGCGCAACGCCGCCGATGTGGAAGGTCCGCATCGTCAGCTGCGTGCCGGGTTCGCCGATGGATTGCGCCGCGATGATGCCGACGGCCTCGCCGGTGTTCACCATGGTGCCGCGGGCCAGGTCACGGCCGTAGCACATGGCGCAGACGCCCTCGTCCGCCTCGCAGGTCAGCGGCGAACGGATCCGCGCGGTCTGCACGCCGGCGTCCTCGATCGCATCCGCCATGCGCTCGTCGATGAGCTGGCCGTGACGGACGATGATCTCGTCGGTGCCCGGACGCATGATGTCCTCGGCCGCGACACGGCCCAGAACGCGCTCGCCGAGCGACGCGACGACTTCGCCGTCGTTGACCGCCGCTTCCGCGGTGATCGCGCGGTCGGTGCCGCAGTCGTGCGCACGCACGATGCAGTCCTGCGCCACGTCCACCAGACGACGGGTCAGGTAACCCGAGTTCGCCGTCTTCAGAGCGGTGTCCGACAGACCCTTACGGGCGCCGTGGGTCGAGTTGAAGTACTCGAGAACGGTCAGGCCTTCCTTGAAGTTCGAGATGATCGGGGTCTCGATGATGTCGCCGTTCGGCTTCGCCATCAGGCCGCGCATCCCGCCCAGCTGCTTCATCTGCGTGACCGAGCCACGGGCACCGGAGTGCGCCATCATGTAGACCGAGTTGGGTTCCATCTCGGAGCCATCTTCGGCGCGCTTGGCGGCCGAGATGGTGTTCATCATGGCGTCGGTGACCTTGTCGTTACACTTCGACCAGGCGTCCACGACCTTGTTGTACTTTTCGCCCTGGGTGATCAGGCCGTCCATGTACTGCTGTTCGAAGTCCTTGACCTGATCGCGGGTCTCTTCGACCAGCTCCCACTTGTTGTCGGGGATGACCATGTCGTCCTTGCCGAAGGAGATGCCCGCCTTGAACGCCTCCCTGAAGCCCATGGACATGATCTGGTCACAGAAGATGACCGACTCCTTCTGACCGCAGTAGCGGTAGACGGTGTCGATGACGCGC
>NZ_JAATOS010000749.1:0-1413 GCF_011806505.1 Salipiger sp. HF18
GGGTTCTTCGGACCGAAGGACAGCGCGGTCAGCGCGGCGGTCCGGAAAGGGGCGATAATATCATCAAGTCCTTGATACGTGGCATAAAGCACTGCGTTCGGCCCCTCTTTGCTCATCAAATTGGTAGCCAGAACCGCGCCGCCATGCGACAAAAATCGTGTCGCAGCGCAGCATCGAAGGCAAAGTGAAGACACCATGACTCAGGCAACGCTCACGATTTCATCGAAGAACTACTCGTCCTGGTCGCTGCGCGGGTGGCTCCTGTGCAAGATGTCCGGACTCGATTTCCGCGAGGAGCCGGTCGATCCCACCGATGCCGACGTGCGCCAGGAACTGCTGCTTCTGTCGCCCACGGTGCGGGTGCCGCGGCTCACCCACGGCAAGGTGCAGGTCTGGGACACGCTGGCCATCGCGGGCTATCTCAACGAGTGTTTTCCCGAGGCCAAGCTCTATCCCGACGACATCGTGGCGCGGGCCCATTGCCGCGCGGTGTCGGGCGAGATGCACGCGGGGTTCTACAACCTCCGCTCGGCGCTTCCGATGAACATCAAGGCGCGGCACGAGCGCTTCAAGATCTTCTCTGGCGCCCGGCCCGACGTCGAGAGGGTGCGTGAGATCTGGAGCGAGTGCCTCGAAACCTATGGCGGGCCCTTCCTGTTCGGCCCTGCCACCATGGCCGACGCCATGTTCGCGCCCGTCTGCACCCGCTTGCGCACCTATGCGGTCACGCTCGAGCCCGAGCTCGAGGCCTATATCGACCGCATCCTCGACTGGGCGCCGATGAAGGAATGGATCGCGGGCGCATTGGCCGAGCCCGAAGAGATCGAGGAGCTGGAGGTCGAGTTTTGAGCCTGAGCCACGTGCCCAGGCAGGTTTCGGCTCTTTCCGAAGACACGAAGGACACGGTCCCGGGTCCGCGCCGCATCCTCAGGCGGGGACGAGGCGCCTTGCCAGTGTGAGCGCGCCATCGAGCCCGGTGCCCTGGGGCGGACGCAGCGCGCGGGCCATCTCCTTGGGCAGCCAGTCGGCATAGGCCCCGGCGATGCCTCCGATCAGGCAGAGCGGCTCCTGCGGGTGCCAGCCAAGCGCGTTGAGCCCGGTGGCGATGTAGGCCGCACCGCGGCGCATCTGCATATCGGCGGCAGCGTCGCCCCGTGCGGCGCAGATCCGCGGCGCCAGCGTGGCGAAATCCGAGGGCGAGGCCTTGGCGGCGAAGGCGATGATCCCCGGCGCACCGCCAAGCTCGTCCGTCACCTCGCGGGTGAGCGCGCTCGGCGCCTCGAGCTTGTCATGCACCCTGAGCGTGTAGGAGAGGAACTCGCGCCCGAGCCAGGCGCCCGAGGCCTCGTCGCCCAGCACCAGCCCGTGCCCGCCCATGGTCAGGAACTCGGTGCCCGCCTGCCGCGCGAGGAA
>NZ_JAATOS010000750.1:0-1410 GCF_011806505.1 Salipiger sp. HF18
CTTCGATATCCGCCCCGATGACGAGGCGCGCGCCGCGCTGGCCTCGAAACTGGGGCTGCTGGGGCTGCGCAAGCTGCGCCTCGCCGGCGAGATTCGCCCCGAGGGGCGCGGCTCGTGGCGACTGGTGGCGACACTGGGCGCCACGGTGACGCAGCCCTGTGTGGTCACTCTCGCCCCCGTCACCACCCGCATCGACGAGGAGATCGAGCGTCTCTGGCGCCCGGACGAGGACCTCTCCGTCGCCGGTGAGGGCTCGGAGATCGAGGTCCCCGACGACGATGCCGACCCGGTGCCCGACGTCATCGACCTTCGCGAGGTGATCTCCGAGGCGCTGTCTCTGGCGCTGCCGCTCTATCCCCACGCCGAAGGCGCCGCAGAAGCCTCGGGCGCGCTGGCCGCCGAGGCCGAAGCGGAGGCCGCGGCTGATGCCGAAGAGCGCCCGAATCCCTTTGCGGCGCTGGCCGGACTGAAGGAGAAGCTGGACCAGGACGGCGGCGATGACGACGCCGAAGCGGACGATGACAGGGACGTGACGGATAAGCCCTGATAGCCCGGCGCGGGACGGCGAAATAACGCTTGCGGTTTTGCAATAAAGTCCTATTTTCGCGCCTTCATCGGAATTCCGGGTTGCCATGTCCTCTTGCTTGCGACTAAGAGGCCGGGCACGCCCGAACGGAACCGGGCAACGAATTGCCCTTCACGCGAAAGATCGAGGTTGAGACATGGCCGTCCAACAGAACAAAGTATCCAAATCGCGCCGCAACAACCGCCGGGCGCATGACGCTCTCGTTGCCGGCAACCCGAACGAGTGCACCAACTGCGGCGAGCTCAAGCGCCCGCACCATGTGTGCCCCTCGTGCGGCCACTACGCAGATAAAGAGATCGTCGCCATGGCCGACGAGATCGAACTGGACGAAGACGCAGCGTAAACCGCTCAAGGCCCGCGCCGCATGAACTCCTCTCGGGACAATTCAAAGGCTGGCGGGCCGCTCGTGCTATCCATCGACGCCATGGGCGGCGACCGCGGGCCGGCAACCATCGTTGCCGGCCTCGCTGCCTTTGCACGACGGAACCGCGAAGCCCGCTTCATCGTCCACGGACCCGCCGACGAGCTGGGTCCGCTGATCGAGAAGCGCAAGCTCACCAAGCGTTGCGAGATCCGCGACGCGCGCGGTGTCGTGTCGATGCAGGACAAGCCGAGCCACGTGATGCGCAACGGGCAGGACACCTCGATGTGGTCCGCGCTCGATTCGGTGCGCAACGGCGAGGCCACGGTTGCGGTCTCCTGCGGCAACACCGGCGCGCTGATGCTGCTGTCGATGGTGCGGCTGCGCAAGCTGCCCGGGGTCAACCGCCCCGCCATCGCCGTGCTCTGGCCGTCGAAGAACCCGCAGGGGTTCAACGTCATGC
>NZ_JAATOS010000751.1:0-1403 GCF_011806505.1 Salipiger sp. HF18
TCGACGACCAGATGCTGCGCACCTTCGCGCGTCAGATCGGCAAGCGTTCGGCCGAGGGCCATGTCGCGGTCATGCCGGGGCCGCTCACGAGGATGGAGGCGCGGTTCCTGGACGAGCTCGGCAACACGTGGCTCGACCTGCCGGTCGCGGCGCTGCGCGAGATGCTCACGGTTCCCGAGGGCTAAGCGCGCGTCCCGGGCAAGCGATGGGACGCCGCGGCACCTCTCCGCGAGCGCGTCCCGACCGGGCCGGCCGGTGGTGGCAGGCGGCGCGGTCCATGAGGTTTCGTTGGGGGGCCTTGGAGGCGGCAGATTGGCGCCTTGGAGAGGCGCATTGAACGTGGGGCGGGCGGCTTGGACTGCCCCTAAGGTCTGACGTTCAAAGGGACTTCAAAGACAACCGGTGAGGCAACCCGGGGATGCCACGCACCCCCGCGCCGGCGTTTCCTGAAGGGTCGCCGAGGGCATCACCCAGGCCCCCCGGCGACCATCCCCCGATCACATCGCGTGGCTCTGGCGCCAGCCGTCCTGCAGGATCTTCTGCACCATGGCGTCGGCTTCCTCGAGCGGCGGGCGGCGGTCCTTGGCGGCCCAGGCGATCAGCTCGCCGAAATTGGCCACCGCCGCCTCGAGCTTGTCCGAGGCCCAGTCCGCATCGCCGATCTGCAGCGCCTCGCGGGCGATGTTGATCAGCCCGCCAGCGTTCACCACGTAATCCGGGCAGTAGAGGATGCCGCGGCGGTGCAGCTCCTGCGCGCAATCGGGCGTCGCGAGCTGGTTGTTCGCCGCGCCGCAGATCATGCGGACCCTGAGCCCGGCAATGCTGTCGTGGTCGATCACGCCCCCCAGCGCGCAGGGCGCGAGGATGTCGGCCTCCTGCGTCAGGATGCGGTCCGGCGCGACGATCTGCACGCCGAGATCGCGGGCCGCATCGACCGCCTTGGGGTTCATGTCCGCCGCCACGACCTGCGCGCCATCCGCGCGCATCTTGCCTGCGAGCGACAGCCCCACATGCCCGAGCCCTTGCAGCGCCACGATCCGGCCGCGCAGGCTGTCGCTTCCGAACACCTGCGCCGCGGCAAGCTTCATGCAGCGGAAGACGCCCTCGGCGGTGATCGGTGAGGGATCGCCGCTGGCGAAGCGCCCGGTGGTGAGGCCCGCCACGTGGGTGGTCTCCTCGGCCACATGCGCCATGTCCGCGGGCGAGACGCCCACGTCCTCGCCGGTGATGTAGCGCCCGTTCAGGGTCTCGATGAAGCGCCCGAAGGCGCGCATCATGGCGGGCGTTTTCTCGTGCTGCGGATCGGCCATGATCACCGCCTTGCCGCCGCCGAAGGGCACACCGGCCAGCGCCGCCTTGGCGGTCATGCCCGCCGAGAGCCGCATGGCATCCGCCAGCGCATC
>NZ_JAATOS010000075.1:0-14273 GCF_011806505.1 Salipiger sp. HF18
TGATCTGCCCGAAGAGCAGCCCCAGCACGTTGCCGGTCACCATGCCGAAGGTCACGAAGAGCAGCGCGTAGAAGAGCGCCTCGCGCGCTGCCGAGGAGCGCACCGGACGCGGCACCGGGCCCGCCGGCGTCATCGCGTCGGACCAGCCCGCGAGCGCCGCCTCGGCCTCGGTCTCGGTCCATCCCGCCGCCTGCAGGGCAGTGCGGATCTCGTCGCGCGAGAGGCCGCCCTTCAGGGCCTCCCGGACGAAGCCTGCAAGCTCCTCGGTCTGCGACATGGGCGTCTCCTTTCACGGGTAGTGGTCGATGCGCGTCTGCGGCGCTATTGGGCCCTTATGTGGGGAGTCGCCCGCGCCTGTCCAATGTCCGCGTCGGCCCGCCCGCCGCTCCCGCCCCGCAGCACCTGCGGCTTCACCCGTTTCCCGGCGCCGGTTCCGCCGTCGTCCGCCCCGTCGTTCCAAAGGAGAATGCCATGACCCGCACCGTCTATCTGAACGGAGAGTACCTGTCCGAAACCGAGGCCAAGGTGTCGATCTTCGACCGCGCCTTCCTCATGGCCGATGGCGTCTACGAGGTGACCTCGGTCCTCGGCGGCAAGCTGATCGACTTCGGCGGCCACCTGAAGCGGCTCGAGCGCTCGCTGAACGAGCTCGACATGAAGAAGCCCGCCGCCTTCGACGACCTGCTCGAGATTCACCGCAAGCTGGTCGAGCTGAACGGCATCGACGAGGGGCTGATCTACCTTCAGGTGACCCGTGGCGCGCCCGGCGACCGCGATTTTGCCTTCCCCGATCCCGAGACCACCGAGCCGACGCTGGTGCTCTTCACCCAGAACAAGCCCGGCCTCGCGGACAACCCGACCGCCAAGAAGGGCATCAAGGTGATCTCGATCGACGACATCCGCTGGGGCCGTCGCGACATCAAGACCGTGCAGCTGCTGTACCCGTCGATGGGCAAGATGATGGCCAAGAAGGCCGGTGCCGACGATGCGTGGATGGTCGAGGACGGCTTCGTGACCGAGGGCACCTCGAACAACGCCTACATCGTCAAGGACGGCAAGATCATCACCCGCAACCTGTCGACCGACATCCTGCACGGCATCACCCGCGCCGCGGTGCTGAAATTCGCCCGCGAGGCACAGATGATCGTCGAGGAGCGTCCCTTCACCGTGGACGAGGCCAAGGACGCGGACGAGGCCTTCTTCACCTCGGCCTCGGCCTTCGTGATGCCGGTGGTCGAGATCGACGGCACCGCCATCGGCGGCGGCTCGGTCGGCCAGGTGGCCACCCGCCTGCGCGAGATCTACCTCGAGGAAAGCATCAAGGCCGGCGTCTGAGCCCGGCCTGCGCGCCCGCAGCCGGGGGCAGGACGCCTCGGGCGGGCGCCGTTTCCGCAATGCCGAACAGGGGGCCGCGCCGGCAATCGCGCGGCCCCTTTCACGTGTCCGGGGTCCGCGATGGCGGTGCCCTTGCCGCAGGGGCCGCCGGGCGTTACACATCCCCGACACCGCAATGGAGGGGGAGACCCATGCCCGCCTATCGTTCCCGCACCACCACCCACGGCCGCAACATGGCCGGCGCCCGCGGCCTGTGGCGCGCCACCGGCATGACGGACGGCGACTGGAACAAGCCGATCATCGCCATCGTGAACAGCTTCACCCAGTTCGTTCCGGGGCACGTGCACCTCAAGGATCTCGGCCAGATGGTCGCCCGCGAGGTCGAGAAGGCCGGCGGCGTGGCGAAGGAATTCAACACCATCGCCGTCGATGACGGCATCGCGATGGGCCATGACGGCATGCTCTACTCGCTGCCCTCGCGCGAGATCATCGCCGACTCGGTCGAGTACATGGTCAACGCCCACTGCGCCGACGCCATGGTCTGCATCTCGAACTGCGACAAGATCACCCCCGGCATGCTGATGGCCGCGATGCGCCTCAACATCCCCGTGGTCTTCGTCTCGGGCGGCCCGATGGAAGCGGGCAAGGTGATGTGGGACGACGAGGAGAAGGCGCTCGACCTCGTGGACGCCATGGTCGCCGCCGCCGACGACAAGTACACCGACGCGCAGGTCCAGGCGATCGAAGAGGCCGCCTGCCCGACCTGCGGCTCGTGCTCGGGCATGTTCACTGCGAACTCGATGAACTGCCTCACCGAGGCGCTGGGTCTGTCGCTGCCGGGCAACGGCTCGACGCTGGCCACCCACGCCGACCGCCAGCGGCTCTTCGTCGAGGCCGGTCACCTGATCGTCGACCTCGCCAAGCGCTACTACGAGCAGGACGACGCCTCGGTGCTGCCGCGCTCGATCGCGACCTTCGAGGCGTTCCAGAACGCCATGACGCTCGACATCGCCATGGGCGGCTCGACCAACACTGTGCTGCACCTGCTGGCCGCCGCCAACGAGGGCGGGGTCGATTTCGACATGACCGAGATCGACAAGCTGTCGCGGCAGGTGCCGGTGCTCTGCAAGGTCGCGCCCGCCAAGAACGACGTGCACATGGAAGACGTGCACCGCGCCGGCGGCATCATGGCGATCCTCGGCCAGCTCGACCGTGCCGGCCTGATCGACAGCTCGGTGCCCACCGTGCATGCCGAGACCATGGCGCATGCGCTCGACCGCTGGGACGTGTCGCGCACCAACTCCGAGTCGGTGCATGACTTCTACCGCGCGGCTCCGGGCGGGGTGCGCTCGACGACCGCCTTCTCGCAGGAGCGCCGCTACGACACGCTCGACCTCGACCGCCAGAAGGGCGTGATCCGCGACGCCGAGCACGCCTTCTCGAAGGACGGCGGCCTTGCGGTGCTCTACGGCAACCTCGCCGAGGACGGCTGCATCGTGAAGACCGCCGGTGTCGATGAGTCGATCCTCGTGTTCTCGGGCCCGGCGCGGATCTTCGAGAGCCAGGACACCGCGGTGAGCGCGATCCTGACCAACAAGATCAACCCCGGCGACGTGGTGCTGATCCGCTACGAGGGACCGCGCGGCGGCCCCGGCATGCAGGAGATGCTCTACCCGACCAGCTACCTGAAATCGAAGGGGCTCGGGAAGGACTGCGCGCTGGTCACCGACGGCCGCTTCTCGGGCGGATCCTCGGGGCTGTCGATCGGCCACGTTTCGCCCGAGGCGGCCGAGGGCGGCACCATCGGCCTCGTGGCCGAGGGCGACCTGATCGAGATCGACATCCCGGCGCGCAAGATCCATCTCGCGGTGGACGACGCCGTGCTGGCCGAGCGCCGCGCCGCCCGCGACGCCAAGGGCTGGCAGCCCGACGAGCAGCGCAGGCGCAAGGTGACCAAGGCGCTCAAGGCCTACGCGGCGCTGACCACCAGCGCCTCGAAGGGCGCGGTGCGGCAGATCTGACGCGCGCCACGGCGTGAGGTTTCGCGGGGCGCGGGGTCTTCGGATCCCGCGCCCCGTTTCCGTTCCGGCCCCGTTTCCGGTCCGGCGCAGCGGTCTTGCGGCATCGCGGGTCGGCGGGCGTCGCAGGGGGGCGCTGCCCCCGTCCCTGCGGGACTCCCCCGGAGTTTATCCGGCAAGATGAAGGGGCCGGGTTGCGCCCGGTCAGGCGCGATCGTCCTTGGGGGAGCCCATCACCACGTAGGAGGTGATGGCGTTGACCTGCGGCAGCGTGCCCAGCACCTCGGTGTGGAAATGCTTGAAGGCGGCGAGGTCCGCGGCCTCGATGCGCAGCAGGTACTCCACGTTGCCGGTGATGTTGTGGCATTCGCGGACCTCGGGGGCGCGTGCAATGGCCCGTTCGAAGGCCTCCTGCATCGACTTGGTGTGGGCGTTGAGCCCGACGGTCACGTAGGCGGTGAAGCCGATGCCGGTCTTCTCGGGGCTGAGCACGGCGCGGTAGCCGCGGATCACGCCGGATTTCTCGAGCGCCGCGACCCGGCGCAGGCAGGCAGAGGGCGACAGGCCCACGCGCTCGGCCAGCGCGAGGTTGCTGATGCGGCCGTCGCGCGAGAGTTCACGCAATATCCTGCCGTCCGTGGCGTCAAGATCGCTCATGGATTGCAGTATTGCCCGATGGACGCCGCAGTTCGCAATCATTCTCCGCG
Organism: Salipiger sp. HF18; assembly: GCF_011806505.1. Taxonomy (NCBI): domain Bacteria; kingdom Pseudomonadati; phylum Pseudomonadota; class Alphaproteobacteria; order Rhodobacterales; family Roseobacteraceae; genus Salipiger; species Salipiger sp. HF18. The sequence goes on from NZ_JAATOS010000075.1 coordinate 4,061, forward strand.
AAAGATCGGCAATTCTTGCGTCATGACACCGGATCTTCTCCTTGCCCTCGCGGCTTTTGCGCTCGTCACCGTCATCACGCCGGGGCCGAACAACCTGATGCTGCTGGCCTCGGGCGCCAACTACGGCGTGCGCCGTTCGCTGCCGCACATGGCCGGCGTGGCGCTGGGGTTCCCGTCGATGGTGTTCCTCGTCGGGCTCGGGGTGATGCGGGTCTTCGACCTCTGGCCGATGGCGCACGATGCGCTGCTGTTGGTTTCGGTCCTCTACATGCTGTGGCTGGCGTGGAAGATCGCCAACGCCGCGCCGCCGGAGCAGGCCTCCGGCGCCGAGGGCGGTCGCCCGCTCGGGTTCCTGCAGGCGGCGGCCTTCCAGTGGGTGAACCCCAAGGCATGGTCCATGGCACTGGGCGCGATCACGCTCTACGCGGCCGGGCGCGACCTGATGTCGGTGCTCTGGGTCGCCGGGGTCTACGTGGCGATGGGGCTGATCTCGACCACCACATGGACCGTGCTGGGGCGTGAGATGCGCAGGGTGCTCGACCGCCCTGCCCGGCTGCGCGCGTTCAACTGGGCCATGGCGGCGCTGATGCTGGCCTCGCTGCTGCCGGTACTGCTGGGCTGAGGTCTGAGCCGCGCGGATCCCGGCCAGCGGATCCGCCGCGGGCGGGGCGAGGTCGCACGCGGAGGGCGGCGCACCCGCCGGATCCAGTCCTCATGGCCTCGCGACAGCGCGTCGTCCCTGCCTCCGTCTCGGAGGCGCCCCCGCCGGATCCGGGCGTGACAAATCTTGCTTTGTTGCATCCCGGACCCACAGACGCCATATAGGCCCCGCATAACAAGAGTGCCCGGCAATGACGCATTATCTCGACTTCGAAAAACCCCTCGCCGAGATCGAGGGCAAGGCAGAAGAACTCCGCAACATGGCGCGGAAGAATGAGGAGATGCATGTCGAGGAAGAGGCCGCCGCCCTCGACCGCAAGGGGCAGGAGATGCTCAAGGAGCTCTACAAGAAGCTCACCCCCTGGCGGAAATGCCAGGTGGCGCGGCATCCCGACCGGCCGCATTGCAAGGATTACATCGAGGCGCTGTTCACCGAGTACACGCCACTTGCCGGCGACCGCGGCTTCGCGGACGACCACGCGGTGATGGGCGGGCTCGCGCGCTTCAACGACAAGCCGGTGATGGTGATCGGCCATGAGAAGGGCAACGACACCCAGTCCCGCATCGAGCGCAACTTCGGCATGGCGCGCCCCGAGGGCTACCGCAAGGCGATCCGCCTGATGGAGATGGCCGACCGCTTCGGCCTGCCGGTGATCACGCTGGTGGACACCCCCGGCGCCTACCCGGGCAAGGGCGCGGAAGAGCGCGGCCAGTCCGAGGCGATCGCCCGCTCGACCGAGAAATGCCTGCAGATCGGCGTGCCGCTGGTCTCGGTGATCATCGGCGAGGGCGGCTCCGGCGGCGCCGTGGCCTTTGCGACCGCCAACCGCGTCGCGATGCTCGAGCATTCGGTCTACTCGGTGATCTCGCCCGAGGGCTGCGCGTCGATCCTCTGGAAGGACGCCGAGAAGATGCGCGAGGCCGCCGAGGCACTGCGTCTGACCGCGCAGGACCTGCTGAAGCTCGGCGTCGCCGACCGCATCATCGCCGAGCCGCTGGGCGGCGCGCACCGTGATGCGTCGGGCACCATCGCCGCGGTCGGCAAGACCATCGCGTCGATGCTGGGGGAGATGGACGGCATGAAGCCCAAGGCGCTGGTCAACGCGCGCCGCGAGAAGTTCCTGAACATGGGCGCCAAGGGCCTCGCGGCCTGATCGCAACCGCCTGCAGGCACATCGACCGCCCCGGCGCCCGACGCGGGGCGGCCCCTCCGGCCCGGGGCTCAGGGCCACTCCCCTCCATCCAGGAACGCCTTCGCCGAGCCGGTGATCCGGTCGCGCTCGGCCTTGTCCTTCTTGCGCAGGTTCGCGAACATCAGGCCCATGCGCCGGTTGTCGCCCAGCGCCTCCTCGTTCTCGATCAGGAAATTCCAGTACAGATAGTTGAACGGGCAGGCGTCCTCTCCGGTCTTCTGCTTGAGATCGTAGGAGCACGCGCCGCAGTAGTCGGACATGCGGTTGATGTAGCTGCCCGAGGCCGCGTAGGGCTTGGAGCCCAGCCGCCCGCCATCCGCATGCATCACCATGCCGTGCACGTTGGGCAGCTCGACCCATTCGAAGGCGTCGGCGTAGACCTCGAGATACCATTTCTCGATCTGGCGCGGCGCGACCCCGGCCAGCAGCGCGAAGTTCCCCGTCACCATCAGCCGCTGGATGTGGTGGGCATAGGCGTTGCGCCGCGTGGTGCCGATGCAGTCTTCCATGCAGCGCATCCGGGTCCCGGCGCCCCAGTACATCTCGGGCAGGTCGCGCCTTGCGTTCAGGAAGTTGCTGTCCTCGTAGCCCGGCATCTCGGTCCAGTAGATGCCGCGCACGAACTCGCGCCAGCCGAGGATCTGGCGGACGAAGCCCTCGGCGGCGTTCAGCGGCACGTCTCCATTCTGCCACGCCTGTTGGGCCTTCTCGCAGACCTCGGCAGCGGTCAGCAGGCCGATGTTGAGATAGGGCGAGATCACGCCGTGGAAGAGGAAATCCTCGCCCGCCTTCATGGCGTCCTGGTAGTCGCCGAAGGTCGGCAGGCAATCCTTGATGAAATGGCGCAGCGCCCGCAGCGCCTCGTCGCGGGTCACCGCCCAGCCGAAGCCCTCGAGATCGCCGAAATGGTTGTCGAATCGCGCAGCCACGAGCTCCAGCACCTCCTGCGTGGTCTCGTCGGGGCGAAAGCGCATGCGGTGCGGCAGCTCAAGCCCCTTGGGCAGCGCCTTGCGGTTCTCGGCGTCGAAGTTCCAGTCGCCGCCCGCCGGCCCGTCGTCCTCCATCAGCAACCCGGTGCGGCGACGCATCTCGCGGTAGAAGTGTTCCATACGGGTGGTCTTGCCGGCCGCGACGAGCTCGGCGAACGCCTCGCGGGAGCAGTAGAAGCGGTCGTCCGTGCGGATCTCGACGGGCAGGTCGAGATCGCTTTCCCAGTCGCCCATCATCTCCCACACACGCCATTCGCCCGGCTCGGTGACGATGACGCGGGCGGGATCGTGGCGCTTCACCGCGCGCGCCAGCTCGCCGCCGAAGCTGTGGGTGTTGTCGGGATCGTCCAGCGTCACGTAATCGACGGTGACGCCCCGCCCGCGCAGCTCTTCGGCGAAGTGGCGCATGGCCGAGAGGATCAGCGCGATCTTCTGCGGGTGGTGGCGGACGTAGCTGGTCTCGTCGCCGACCTCGACCATCAGCACCACGTCATCCTCGTCGAGGTCCGAAAGCGAGGACAGCGACCGGGTGAGCTGGTCGCCGAGGATCAGGCGCAGGCTCCTGCTCACAAGGGTTTCCGCGCCTCGGTCCGGCAGCGGTCAAAGCAGAACTTCACCGCCTCCCAGTCCCGCGCCCACTTGCGGCGCCAAGCGAAGGGCCGCCCGCACCGGGCGCAGAGCTTCACCGGCAGGTCCGCCTTCCTGCGCATCTTCGCCATGACATGTCCTCCCCCGGGCACCCCGCCCTGCGTTCCACGCCAACCATCGCGCGGGGTTGAAACTTTCCGCCCCGCGCGCTCGTTTCTTCCGGGAAGCAAGGAGTTCCCCGCATGCAGCTTGTCACCCTCTACGGCGCCACCCTCGCGATCTTCCTCGTGATCGACATCGTGGGCATCACGACCCTCATCAAGCCGGTCTTCGAGCGCCACGTGGGCGAGATGCTGGCCGATCCGCTGCGGCTGGGCCCGGCGGCGGCGTTCTACCTCTTCTACATCGCGGGGCTGCTCTACTTCGTCTCGGTCCCGGCGCTGGCCGCCGGACGCCCGGTGCAGGCGCTGCTCGGCGGGGCGCTGCTGGGGCTGATGTGCTACGGCACCTACGAGTTCACCAACCTCGCGACGTTGCGCGGCTGGTCGTGGAACCAGGTGGTGATCGACAGCCTGTGGGGCGCGGCGCTGACCGGCGGCTCGGCCTGGGCGGGCGTCACCATCACCCGCTGGATCCACGGCTGAGCGCGCGGCGCGGCTCACTGCACCAGCCGCGCGGTGAGCCGCAGCGCGATGCCGTAGGGCAGCACGCGCAAGAGCTTCAGCGGCAGCGTCAGTCGGCGCGGGAAATGCACCTCGAAGCGCCTGCCGTCGAGCCCGCGCACGATGCGCTGCGCCGCGTCCTCGGGCTGCAGCACCGCCGGCATCTCGAAGCTGTTCTTCTCGGTGAGCCGGGTGGCGACGAAGCCCGGGCTGATCATCCGCACCCGGATCCCCGGGGCCAGCTCGGCCCGCAGCGTTTCGGCAAGGCTGATGACGCCCGCCTTCGAGGCGGAGTAGATCTGCCCCTGCGGCAGCCCGACATAGCCCGCGACCGAGCCGGTGAGCACCAGATCGCCCCCCTCGCGCAGGAGCGGCGCCGCGGCCCGGGCGAAATGGAAGCTGCCGGTGAGATTGACGGAGACGATCTTCGCGGCGAACTCCGGGTCGATCTCGAGCACCTTGCCGGGATCGTAGAGCGCCGCCAGCGTGATCGCCCGGTCGAGCAGCCCGCCCGCGGCGATGCGCTCTGCCGCCGCAGCGAGGCTCTGGGGGTCGGACACGTCCGCGGGCACCGCCTCGGCGCCGATCTCGTCGGCCAGCGCCTGAAGCTTGTCCTCGGAGCGCGCCGAGATCACCAGCGAGGCGCCACGGGCGGCATAGGCGCGGGCGAGCTCGGCGCCGATGCCCTCGGAGGCGCCGACGATCCAGATACGCTCAGGATCAGACATGGGCCATGCGGTACTGGTAGACGTTGGTGCGCCCGGTCTCGAAGGCCGCGATGCAGGCGGCAAGATAGAAGCGCCAGACCCGGATGAATGGATCGTCGAAGCCCAGCCCGCGCACTTCGGTCACGCGGGCGTCGAAGCGGGTGAGCCAGTCGCGCAGGGTGCGGGCGTAGTCCTGACCGAAGGCATAGGCGTCCTCGACCCGCAGCCCGGCGCCCTTCGCCACCTCGCGGAACACGTCCGGCGAGGGCAGCATGCCGCCCGGGAAGATGAAGCTGCGTATCATGTCGCCGCCCGCGCGGTAGCGGTCGAAATAGGCGTCGCCCACGGTGATGGTCTGCACCATCGCCCGGCCCTTTTCCGACAGCACATGGGCGATCTTGCCGAAATAGGTCGGCCAGTAGCGCTCGCCCACCGCCTCGAACATCTCGATGGACACCACGTGGTCGAAGCGCCCGTATTCGTCGCGATAATCCTGCAGCGCGATCTCGGCGTCTCGGCCCAGCCGCTCACGGGCGAAGCTCGCCTGCTCGTGCGAGAGCGTAAGCCCCTTGGGGTGGAAGTCGCCCCGCGTCATGGCGCGCTCGGCGAAGCCACCCCAGCCGCAGCCGATCTCGAGCAGCCGCCCGGACGAGGTGCCAAGCCCGTCGAGGATGCGGTCGTACTTGCGCTGCTGCCCGGCCAGCAGCGGATCCGAGGCCTGGGCGTCCTCGGGCAGGAACAGTGCCGAGGAGTAGGTCATCGTGTCGTCGAGCCAGAGCCGGTAGAACGCGTTGCCGAGGTCATAGTGTGCCTGGATGTTCCGGCGCGAGCCCCGCTTGGTGTTGCGGTTGAAGAGATACAGAGCGCGCACCAGCAGCGCCTGCATCGGGTGGCCGTAGAGAAACGGCTCGAGCGGCTTCTCGTTGGCCAGCGCAAAGGCGAGGAAGGCGGCGAGGTCGGTGCTGTCGCACCAGCCGTCGCGATAGGCCTCGGTGAGCCCGATGTCGCCGCGCGCCGCCGCCGCGGGCACGGTGCGCCAGTCGGTGATGGTGAAATCCGCGTCCGGCCCGGGAAAGCGCCCTTCGAACCGGCGCACCTTGCCGTCCGGCGTCGTGAGGGTCAGGCTGCCGACCTCGATCAGGTCGAGGCACCCCAGCATCTTGCTTTCTATCTGACGTTCAAACATCGCGGCTGACCCTGTCCTTGGCCTCGGAGCGTCTCCGGGGAAGCTGTTCGGGTTTTGAGATAAAGCGAACCCCACTCAGAACAAGCTTGAGCGCCTGCCAGTGGATCAGGGCGATCACCTTCTGCGACTGGAACAGGTGCCGGGCCCGCGCCATGGCAAGGCTGCGGGGAGTCAGCGCCCGCGCCGGGCCGGCGAGCGAGGTCTGCAGCTTCACCTCGCCGCCCTCGCCGATCCAGTCGACCCAGGCGCCGAACCGGTCGGGGCCGGGATCGAAGCGGAACACGTAGTGGCCCTCGCGCGGGAGGAAGGGCGACACGTGGAAGAGCTTGCGCCCCGAGATCCGGTCCGAGCGGGTGATGGGGCGGTTGTCGGCGTGGTGACAGAGGTAGAGGTGCCGCTCGCCGAAGGTGTTCGAGACCTCGGCCAGCACCGCCCGCAGCCCGCCCTCGTCGCGGGCGAGCCAGAAGCTCACCGGGTTGAAGCCGTAGCCCGGGCTGCGCGCGGTGGTGATCAGCGTCACCTCGCAATGACCGAGCCCCACGGGCGCCAGCTGGTCGTGGATGAACGCCGAGAGCGCGCTGCCGTCGCGGTGGCCGTAGTCGCGCCGCCGCAGGCTCCAGGCGCCGCCCGCGTCGGGACGGATCGGCAGCAGGCCCTGTTCGAGCGCCCGCACCGGCAGCGCGAGGTAGAGGCCGGAATAGCGGAAGGCGCGCTCGACGTCGCCCTTGCGGGCGTGCCAGATCCGGCCGTCCACAAGCGCGCCTTGCCAGAGGTCGGTCATTCCGCCGCCTCCAGGAACGGGCGCGGCTCGGACGGACGCTCCGCCGCCCAGGGATCGGCGCCGAGCGGCCAGTCGATCCCCATGGACTGCGCCACCCGCAGCGCCGAGAGCACGCCGTCCTCGTGAAAGCCGTAGCGGGTCCACGCGCCGGCGTAGTGGATGCCACCCCGGCCCTGGATCTCGGGCAGGCGGGCCTGCGCCGAGACCGTCGCCGCGTCGTACTGCGGGTGGTTCAGCTCCGCTTCGTCATGGATGTGCCGCGGCTCGTGCTCGGGGTTCAGCGTCACGATCATCGGACGGTCGGTGCCCAGCGGCTGCAGCCGGTTCATCCAGTAGGACAGGCTGATCGGCCGCCCGCTCAGCGCCGTGTCGCCTTCGGTGACATAGTTCCAAGACGACCAGATCGACCGCCGCCGCGGTAGGAAGCGCGTGTCGGAATGCAGCACCATGCGGTTGGGCTCGGTGCGGAAGGTCCCGAGGATGGCCTGCTCCTGCGGATCGGGCTGTTCGAGCATCCGCAGCGCCTGCGGTGCGTGGGTGGCGAGGATCACCCGGTCGAACCGCTCGGCGCCGTGGGCGCTGATCACATTCACGCCCATGCCGTCGCGCACCACCGCCGAAACCGGACAACCCAGCCGCAGCCGCGCCTGCGTGGCGGCCAGCAGCGCCTCGACGTAGCGCGCCGAGCCGCCCCGGACCGTCAGCCACTGCGGCTGGTCGTTGACGGTGAGCAGGCCGTGGTTCTCGAAGAAGCGCACGAAGCTCTCTGCGGGGAAGTCCATCATGTCGCGGGTGGGCGTCGACCAGATCGCGCCGGAGATCGGCATCAGGAAGCGGTCGCGGAACTCGGTCCCGAGCCCCAGCGCCGAGAGCAGCTCGCCGATGCTCTGCCCCGCCTCGACCCGTTGCGGCGCCTGCCGGAAGAAGCGCAGGATATCGTTGATCATGCGCCAGTGCGACGGGTCGGCGAGCCTGCGGGCCTGGGCGAACAGGTCCCGCGTGCGGGTGGTGCCGTATTCCAGCGCGCCGTTGCCGAAGCTCGCCGCGAAGCTCATGTCGCTATCGGCCAGCTCGACGCCCAGATGCTCGAGCAGCGGGATGAAGAGCGGATAGGTCCGGCGGTTGCAGACGATGAAGCCGGTATCCACGGCGATTCCGCCGACCTCGGCGGTGCGGGCGTGGCCGCCGGGGCGGTCCTCGGCCTCGAAGACGGTCACCTCGTGATGCGGTGCCAGCAACCACGCCGTGGCAAGCCCCGAGACGCCGCTTCCGATCACGGCGCACTTCAATCCCCTGTCAGTCACCCGAACCTCTCTTCCGTTGGCCACAGCAGAAGAGACGGAGCCCGGAATGAAAGAGTTTCAAGGGCGGCAAAAAAAGCTCACGTCCAGCAGGATAGGCCGCTGCCGGACCCCGAGCTCAGAGCAGGCCCAAGATCCCTCGCAGCCCGGTCAGCAGCGCCATGGCCGCGAGCAGCAGCAACGCGGCGGCGCGGTAGCCGCCCTCGCCCAGCCTGCGGAAGCCGAGTCCGCCCGCCCATGTGACCAGCAGCATCGCCGGGAAGGCGATCACCGCCTGCACGAACAGCCCCGCCGACAGCTGCCCCGACCAGTAGAGCCCCGGCAGCGCCATCAGCGCGGTGACGAAGAAGAACACCATCAGCGAGGCGCGGGTGCAGGCGGCGGGCTGGGCACGGCCGAGGAAATAGGCGATGGCGGGCGGCCCGGGCATCGCCGCGAGCCCCGCGAAGATCCCCGAGACCATGCCCGCGCCCAGCGCCGGGCCCGGTCCGGGCGACAGCCGCACCCTGAGGAGCAATGCCAGCAGTCCCGCGCCCACCAGCAGCGCCAGCACCACCCGCAGCATGTCGGGCGAGAGCTGCGCCAGCCCCCAGACCCCGAGCGGCGTGCCGAACAGGGCACCCGCCGACAGAAGCCCCAGCGACTGGCGGTCGAGCAGCCCGTGCATCGCCACCACGTCGCGCAGCCCCACGAGGCATTGCAGCAGGATGGCGATGACCACGGCGTGGGCGGGGGGCACGAAGAGGCTCATCAGCGGCACCGCGGCCAGCGCGAAGCCGAAGCCGGTGAGCCCGCGCAGCACCCCCGCCGCCAGAACGGCGGCCGCGATGAGCGGCCAGCCGTCAGCCATCGAAGCTCATCACGATGGTCTTCTTGCGGGTGAAGTGCTCGAGCATCGCCTCGAGCGAGGCCTCCTTGCCCAGCCCCGAACGCCCGAAGCCGCCGTAGGAGACGTTGGGCTGGATGGTCAGGTTCTGGTTCACTTGAACGTAGCCCGCGTTGAGCCGCGCGGTGGCGTCGAGCGCGGTGTTGAGGTCGCGGGTCCAGACCGTGGCGGCAAGGCCGTAGCGGCTGTCGTTGGCGCGGGCGATCACGTCGTCGTAGTCGCTCCAGCCCTGAATCACCGCGACCGGGCCGAAGATCTCGTCGGTGACGCAGGGGTGATCCTCGGGCAGGCCGAGCAGCAGGGTTGGCAGCTCGAAGAGCTCGGGTGACAGCGCCCCGCCTGCGGGACGGGTGCCGCAGCGGATCACCTCGGCGCCGGGCGTGGCCTCGGCCTTGGCGACGTAGCTGCGGATGGTGGCGGCCTGTCTCGCGTTGATGATGGTGCCGATCTCGGTCGCCTCGTCGAGCGGGTCGCCGATCACCATGGCGTCGAGCCGCGCCCTCAGCCGGGCCACGAAGGCGTCCTTGAGGTCATCGTGCACATAGATCCGCGACGAGGCGGTGCAGCTCTGGCCCTGCCGGGTGAAGCGCATCCCCGACAGCGCGCCCTCGACCACCTTGTCGAGATTGGCGTCGGCGCAGACGATCATCGGGGACTTGCCGCCCAGCTCGAGGCTCACCGGCACGATCTTCTTCGCGCCCGCCTCGTAGACCGCCTGGCCCACGCCCTCGGAGCCGGTGAAGGTGATCTTGGCGACATCCGGATGCGCGGTCAGCGCGGCGCCGCAGTCGGCGCCGGTGCCGCAGACGACGTTGACGGCGCCCGCGGGCAGGTGATGCGACAGGATCTCGGCGCAGAGCAGCGTCGCGAAGGGCGCCTCTTCCGAGGCCTTGACCACCACGGTGTTGCCCGCGACCAGCGCCGGGGCGATCTTGAGCATCATCAGCACCAGCGGCACGTTCCACGGCAGGATCGCCGCGACCACGCCCAGCGGCTCGCGCGTGGTCATGGTGAGCATGCGCGGGTTGTAGGGCAAGGTCTCGCCCTTCAGCTCGGACCCGAGCCCGCCGTAGAATTCCAGCAGGTCGGCGGCGACGGCAACCTCGCCGCGGCACTCGGTGCGCAGCGCCTTGCCGGTCTCCATGGCGAGCAGCCGGGCGATGGCCTCGGACTGCGCGGCGATGGCACGGCCGGCGGCGGCGACTGCCTTGCCGCGGGCCCGCGCGGGCGTCGCGGCCCAGCCGGCGCCCGCGTCCAGAG
>NZ_JAATOS010000752.1:0-1376 GCF_011806505.1 Salipiger sp. HF18
GTCAGCCGTCGTCTCCGGCGCGGCGCTCGGCGCCTCGGCGGTGGTGTCGGGCGTTTCGGCGGGTGCCTCTGCCGTGGTCTTCGGGGCCGGGGCTGCATCCTGCGCCGTGGTCTCCGGGCCCGCTACGGGCTCGGAGCTGTCGGCCGCCTTGGCGCTCTGGTCGGCGGTCTCCTGCGCGGCGAGCGCCTTGGCAAGGTCATCCTCGGACGGAGTGTCCGCGGCGGCCTGCTGACCGGCCTTCTCGGCCTTCTTGGCCTTGGCCTCTGCCTGCTGCTCCTTCTTGGCAGCCTTCTTCTCGGCCTTGGCGTCGGCCTGCTTCTGCTTCTTGGTGGCCTTCTCAGTGGGCTCCGCCTGGTCTGCGGCCTGCTCCGCGGCGGCCTGGGCCGGCTCGGATGCCTCCGCCTGCGCGGCGGGCGCATCCGCCGGGGCCGCGTCCGGGGCGTCGGCGCGGTCGGCTGCGGGCGCTCCGCTGGGGGTCGCCGCCTTGGCTGCGGCGGCGTCTTCGCCTTTCGCCTGGGTCAGCTTCTGGGGGATCTGGGCCACGACAGCGCAGTCGACGCCGTCAGCCGCCTCACCCGTGGCGCATTGCGAGGCGACCTCGACGATGCGCGAACGGATCTGGCCGCGGGTCATGCCGGAGGTGTCGAATCCGAGATCGACCGTCCCCGCCAGCGCCCCGTCCATGATCTCCTTCTGCTTCATGCCCGACAGCGATTGCGCCGCTGCGGGCAGCGCGAGGCTCGCCATCAGCACCAGGGCGGTGGTGGTTCTCAGAAACGGTTTGGTCGTGCGCATTCTCGGTCCTTTCCTCCGTGCCGCAATGGCTGCGGCGATCCGGACAGAAACGCGCTCAGACAGATTTTGTTCAAAATATAGGCAGGAAATTGCCGCCCGCGACGCGGGGCCAGGCGCAGGAGGGCCTCAGAGCGCGTCCAAGAGCCGCTGCTTTTCGCCCGCGTCGTCGGGACGCGAGATCGCCTCGGCCAGCTGCTCGAGCGACTGGATCGAGTGGCCGGCGCGGAAGCTGTCGACGTGGGGCAGCATGGCGCGGATGCCCTTGGCCTTGGGCGCGAACCCGTCCCAGCGCAGCAGAGGGTTGAGCCAGATCAGCCGCCGCGACGACAGGTGCAGCCGCTCGATCTCGCGCTCCAGCGCCTTGGCGTCGTCACGGTCGAGCCCGTCGGTGATCAGGAGCACCACCGCACCCTGCCCCATGACCCGGCGCGACCAGTCGCGGTTGAAGTCGTGCAGGCACTGGCCGATACGGGTGCCCCCCTGCCAGTCCTGCGCCTCGGCCCCGGCCGCGCGCAGAGCCGCGTCGACGTCGCGGGTCGCGAGGTGGCGGGTGATGTTGGTAAGCCGCGTGCCGAAGGTAA
>NZ_JAATOS010000753.1:0-1375 GCF_011806505.1 Salipiger sp. HF18
TGCCGGGACCGCGCCCGCGAGGTTGTACTTGGTGAGCCCGCCGCCCACGAGCCGCGCGATGAGGCGGCTGGCGCGCAGGGCCTCGTCGGGGCGCAGGGCGTGGCTTTCGGCGATGAGCCGCTCAAGCCGAGACGGCCGGGTCGGGTCGTAGTAGATGCCGAGATCGTCGGCCACCAGCGACAGCGGCGGCACGAGGCTCGCGCCAAGCCCGCGCGAGCGCAGGAACCCGTCCTCGACCCGCACCGCCTCGTCGTCCTTGGCCCTGTTGGCCCAGACCATGCGGCGGCGCCCGTCCTTTGCCTGTGCCCGGGCGGCCTGCGGGTCGGCGGCGAAGACCACGGGTGTCTCGCGCCCGAAGAACCCCTGCAGCGGCTTGCGCTTCCAGAGCCGCATGCCCTCGGCCACCCAGCCCTTGCGATCCTCTCGCCACGCCCGCGCCTGCGCCTCGAGTGTCGCGAGCACGTCCTCGAGCTCGCAGAGCCGGTCGCGGTAGGGGTCGTACCACGTGGGGTAGAGGATCATCGCCGCGGCGAAGAGCTGGGCGCGCGTCAGGCGGCGCTGGCGGCGGGCGACGGGCGTCTCGTCCTCGGTCAGGCCCCAGCCCGCATAGAACGGCTGGCCGAAGACCCGGGGACGGTGGCCGGCGAGAATGGCCTCGAACCCCATCTGCGACGACACCGTGTAGACGGCGACGGCGCCTTCCAGCAGCGCCTGCGGCGGGACCGGATCGGTGCAGAGCGTGATGCGCCCCTGCGCGTCATCGGCGGTGAAATGGCCGGGGCGGTGGCCGGCGCGGGTTTCGGGGTGGGTGCGCAGGAGGATGCGCTTGCCGGGGTGCTCTTCCTGCGCCCAATAGAGCATCTCGAGGAAGCGGTTGCGGTCGGCGCCCGAGGCGCGCACCGAGGCATCGCCGAGGGTCTGGTCGACCACCAGTACGTAGCCGGGTTCGGGCGCGGGGACGGCGGGATCGGTGGCGGAGTATTTCGACAGCTGCGCCGCGCGCATCCGGGCCATGGCAGCACGGGCGCGCTCCAGCAGGGCGTGGTCGTCGAGCGGTTCGGTCGCCAGCAGATGCTCGAGATCCGAGGGGGTGCGCCCGTCGAAATGCACGCCGCGCCGGTCGATGAGCAGCCCGAGCGGCGGCTCGCCGTCACGGCCCGGATGCAGCGAGCGCAGGAAGGCGTCCTCGATCCGCACCAGCGGCACGCCGCGCCGGACGGCCACCGCCTCGCCGCGCGCGGCATAGGGCGACTGGCCCCAGACGCCGACGAACGCCTCGGGCCCCGGCAGGCCCAGCGTCACGCGCCAGCCCGCCAGCGCAAGGATGCGTCGCAGCCGGGGCTGGCGCAGGAAACCGGCGTTGTAGACATGAAGA
>NZ_JAATOS010000754.1:0-1357 GCF_011806505.1 Salipiger sp. HF18
GACAGCCTCAATCCGCATATCCTCAAGGGGACGGTGCCGTGGCAGCTCCGCTTCCTCGCCTACGAAAGCCTCATGGGACGGAGCTGGGACGAACCCTTCACGCTCTACGGCCTGCTGGCAGAAAGCGTCGAGACCGGCCCGAATCGTGAGTGGGTCGAGTTCACCCTCCGCCCCGAGGCGCGCTTCTCGGACGGTAGCCCCGTCACCATCGAGGACGTGATGTGGAGTTATGAAACCCTCGGAACCGAGGGCCATCCGCGTTACCGAGGCACCTGGAGCCAGATCGAGAGCATGGAGCAGACCGGCCCGCGCTCGGTCCGCTTCACCTTCAATACCGACGACCGCGAGCTGGCGCTCATCATCGGCATGCGCCCGATCATGAAGAAGGCGCAGTGGGACGGTCGCGACTTCGCCTCGAGCGGGCTTGACGTGGTGCCGGTGTCCTCGGCGCCTTACGTGATCGAGAGCTACGAGGCGGGCCGATACGTGACCCTCAGGCGCGATCCGGACTACTGGGGCCGCGACCTGCCCTTCATGAAGGGCCAGGCCAACCTCGACGAGATCCGCATGGAGTTCTTCGGCGACGGCACCGTGCAATTCGAGGCGTTCAAGGCCGGAGAGCTTAACGCGATCCGCGAGAACAACGCCGAGAAGTGGCTGACGCAATACGATTTTCCCGCCGTTCAGCGCGGCGACGTGGTGAAGTCCGAGATCGGCCACGGACGGCCCACCGGCATGACCGGCTTCGTGATGAACACCCGCCACGGCGCCTTCGCCGACTGGCGCGTGCGCGACGCGATGATGCACGCCTTCAACTTCGAGTACATCAACGAGACCATGACCGGCTCGCGCCAGCCGCGCATCACCTCGTATTTCTCCAACTCCGAGCTCGGCATGAGCCACGGCCCCGCCGAGGGCCGCGTGCGCGAGATGCTCGAGCCCTTCGCCGACGACCTGCTGCCCGGCGCGCTCGACGGCTACACGGTGCCCGAGGGCGTGATGAAGAACGCCGCCGGTCAACCCTTCAGCTTCGAGATCGTACTGGCACAGGGCTCGGGCGAGGAGCAGTCGATCATCGACATCTTCGTGCAGGCGCTCACCCGCATGGGCATCTCGCCGCGGGTGACGGTGATCGACGCCGCGCAATACAACGAGCGCATCAACGCCTTCGACTTCGACATGACCTTCTTCCGGCGCGGCATCTCGCTGTCTCCCGGCAACGAGCAGCGGCTCTACTGGGGCTCCGAGGCCGCCGACAACATTGGCTCGCGCAACCTCATGGGCATGAAGTCCGAGGCCGCGGACGCGATGATCGACACCCTGTTGAACGCCACCAGCCAGGAGGATTTCATCGCCG
>NZ_JAATOS010000755.1:0-1350 GCF_011806505.1 Salipiger sp. HF18
ATATAAGAATCGAAATCGGGGCCGCAATAGCCCCGGTCCGAGCCGGGCTTATCGGAGGATACCCCTCATTTGTCAACCCGAGCTTTCGGTGCGCTCAGGCTATTCGCCCCCGCTGCGCCCTTGCTGTGTCCCTGTGAAGACCGGCCTAGAGGTCCTGCGCCATCATCTGCTGCGCGGCCGCGAGGCCGAGTGCGTAGGAGATCTCGTCGTACATCGCATTGAACCCGTCGAAGAGCGCCCGGTTCATTGCCTTGCCTTCCTCGGTCGACGACAGCGCCACGTAATCCTCGAGGTCCTTGTCGGCGATCGGGCCGTAGGACATCAGCAGGTAACCGTAGAGCCATTCGCGGGTGTCGGCGCGGGTCTCGGGCTCCTGCGACCAGACCTCGTCGGCGATGTCGCGCTCGGACATCTCGAGCGCCCCGCCGTCCACCAGCCCGAGATAGAAGCGGTAGCTGGCATTCATCGCGCCCACCACGTTGGCGTCGAGAAGGTCGTTGGCCTGCACGAACTCGGTGATCAGCCCCAGCCGCCCGTCGGATGAGCCGTCGAGCCCGCGGAAGGCCTCGCGCGCGGCATATTCCACGTCATCGTCGATCAAAGCGCGCCGCGCCGACAGCTCGACGTCGACGATGCGCTCGCCGGTCTCGCCTCCGAAGAAGGCCAGCAGCGGCGTGGCGTCGGTGTCGCCAAAGCTCTCGGCGAACGTCGCGCGCACGGTCTCTTCCATGGCGTCGGTGTCGTAGATCGCCGAGACCGCCTCCTGCCAGCGCGGGGTCGCGCCGCCGGGGATCAGGTCGACGGCCATCTCGCGCCCGTAGTCGAGCCCCTCCTCGCGCATGATCTGCACGATCGCCGGCAACCCGAGCGAATCCAGCAGCGCCTCCGTGGGATCGGCGGGATCCGCGGCGGCGGGAAGGGACAGCGTGACACTGAGGATACATGCGGCAATGCGCAGGACCATGGCGGGGGATTCTCCGGTTCGCGAGCGTCCCCCAGATTAAGCGTGCTCAAGGGGATTTCCAAGCGTCTGCCCCGGGTGACGGCACGACCGGCGGCTTGTGGCGCAATTCGTGAAATTTCCCTGTTGCACCCGCCCACGCATCTCGCTAAACGGCCCCCCACGACCCCCGCGGAGAGGTGCCGGAGTGGTCGAACGGGGCGGTCTCGAAAACCGTTGACCCTTCACGGGGTCCCAGGGTTCGAATCCCTGTCTCTCCGCCACAAACTCTTCCTAGAAGAGTTTGAGCAGACCACCGAGGTGCAGATCCGACGGGCGATACGGCCCCGAGGCGCACCCGGCCGGGTCCCTCCCCTCGATCCAGTTTCCAGACCACCGACCGGTAATTG
>NZ_JAATOS010000756.1:0-1346 GCF_011806505.1 Salipiger sp. HF18
TGACGGCCTCGATGTCGAAGACGCCGCGCTCCATCTCCTGCCGGATGACCTTGTTGCTGTCGCGCAGGTTGGCGGCATTGGCGGTGAGCAGCTCGTTGGTCAGGTCCGTCGCCTCGCGCACGGCGCCCGCGGCTTCGGCCGAGCGCTGGATGGTGACCGCCTGCGCGAGCTGCGTCTCCCACAGCGGCACGGTGTTCACGAGGGTCGAGTTGATCTTGGTGACAAGCGACTTGTCGTTCTCCTGCACCAGGCGGATCGAGGGCAGGGACTGCATCGTCACCTGGCGGGTGAGCTTGAGGTCGTGAACCCTCCGCTCGAGATCGTCGCGGGAAGCCCGCAGGTCGCGCAGCTCCTGCGCCTTCATCACCTGGTCGTTCTCGGCGGCGGCCTGAACCTCGGCCTCCTTGGCGGGGATGGTGACGCTGTCGAGCTCCCGCAGCTTCTCCTCGCCGGCGGCGATGTAGAGTGCCAGCTCGTCGTAGAAGTTCAGGGTCTTGTCGTAGAGCAGGTCGAGCGACTTGATGTCCTTCAGCAGCACGTGCTCGTGCTTCAGCAGGTTGTCGGTGATGCGGTCGATCTGGCCCTGCACCTCCTCGTAGCGGGCGGTGAACTTGGCGAAGGGTGCGGTACGGCCGAGCAGCTTTTCCCACCAGCTGCGATCGCGGCGCACGTCGAGCTCGGAGACCGAGAAGCCGCGGATGGTGGTGACGATGTCGCGCAGCCCGTCGCCGGCGGGGCCCACGTCCTTGTTGCGGACGCCGTCGAGCATCGCCTGGCTGATCTCCTGCAGCTCGGTCTGGGCACCGGCGCCGAAGGAGACGATGGAATTGGTGTCGCCCATGTCGATCTCGGCCATGCGAGAGCGGATCTCCTCGCTGACCTCGGGCGTGGCGTCCTGAAGCGAGATCACCGCCTGCGCGTCACCGGGCTCGGGCAGGACCACCGCGTTCACTTCCTCGACCATGGCCTCGGTCATCGTGGCCTCCGCTTTCACTTTTTCAGACATCGGACATTCCCTGACTTGCGTGGCGTTCCGCCCCGGGGCTCAACTCGGTCGAACGCCTTCGCGTTGCAACCGATCCCGGAGAACTTCGATTTCGACCGAGAGGTCGGCATTGTTGTCCAGCAGAAGCTTCTCAGTTTTTTGACCGAAACTCTCCTCGAGGTCGGTCAGAAGCATCATGAAATCGCTCTTTGCCCCACGATCCTGCGTCCGGCTGTAGATGTCGGCGAATTTGACGGCAGCATCGCGTGCGCCCATCAGGTAGACGCCGAGGTAACGGCGGGCGGCGGTGAGGTCGCGGGGGTCTTCCTCGACCGTATGGATCAGTTCCGACACCCTGGCA
>NZ_JAATOS010000757.1:0-1343 GCF_011806505.1 Salipiger sp. HF18
GCAGCAGGAGGACATCCGCGTCGCCCAGCTGGGCGAGCCCTTCACCGTCGGCGCCTACGAGATCGAGCTTCAGGACGTGCAGCGTGTGCAGGGGCCGAACTACTTCTCGACCATGGGCGAGGTCGCGGTGCGCGAGGACGGTCGCGAGATCGCGCATCTCTATCCCGAGAAACGCGACTACCCGGTCGCCAAGATGCCCACCACCGAGGCCGCCATCGACTACCGCTTCCTGCGCGACGTCTACGTGGTGATCGGCGACCAGCAGACCGCCGGCGGCTGGACCATGCGCGTCTACATCAAGCCGCTCGCCAACTGGATCTGGGGCGGCGCCATCCTGATGGCGCTCGGCGGACTTCTGAGCCTCTCGGACCGCCGCTTCCGCGTCGCCGCCGGTGCCCGCAAGACGGTGCCGGCCCGGGGAGTGCCTGCGGAATGACCGGGCTCGGGATGCTGCGCAAACTCGCGATGCTGCTCGCGCTGGTGCTGGCGCTCGGCGCGGTGCTGCCGGGGCCGGTGCTCGCGGTGCAGCCCGACGAGATGCTCGACGATCCGGCGCTCGAGGCGAGGGCCCGAGAGCTTTCCAAGGGGCTGCGCTGCCTCGTCTGCCAGAACGAGAACATCGACGATTCCAACGCCTCGCTGGCGCGCGATCTGAGGCTCATGGTGCGCGAACGGCTGGTGGCCGGGGACAGCGACGAAGAGGTCGTGGCCTTCCTCGTCGACCGCTACGGTGAGTTCGTGCTGCTGCAGCCCACCACCGGCGGCTGGAACTGGCTGCTCTGGGCGGCGGGTCCGCTGCTCTTCGTGCTGGCGGTGGTGACGGGCGGGATCTACATCCGCAACCGATCGCGCGCGGCGCCGGCCACCGAGGCCGGGCTGACGCCCGAGGAAAAGGCTCGGCTCGAGGAAATCCTCAGGGGCTGAAGCCTGGAGGGGCCTCGCCCGGAAGGGTCAGTCCCCGATCTGCCGCGAGACGTACCACTGCGTGCCGCAGGGTGTACGGAACCCGCCGCGGCGGTCGCCATCACGCCCGTCGCGCATCGGCTGAAGCTCTTCCGCGCCCGCCTCGAGCGCGCGGGCGAAGGCCGCGTCGGGGTCGTCGAGATAGAGGTGCAGCATGGTGGGGTTGCCTTCCTCGACCCCGCCCATCATCAGCACTGTGTCTCCGATCCGGCATTCGGCATGCATGATCCGGTCGCCGTCCTGCATCACGCGCAGGCGCTCGGCGCCGAACACCGTCTCGCAAAAGCGCAGCACGTCCTCGGGGTCGGTCACCAGTAGGTAGGCGGCAAGGTCGGTGTATCCGTCGGGTTTGTAGCTCATGACCCGCAGTCTGCGCGATT
>NZ_JAATOS010000758.1:0-1340 GCF_011806505.1 Salipiger sp. HF18
GCCCACCGGCGCGCTCGACAGCCAGTCCGGCGAAGACCTGATGGCGCTTCTGCGCGAGCTGCATACCGAGGGGCACACGGTCATCATCGTGACCCACGACCCGAGCATCGCCGCGACCGCAGACCGGGTGATCGAGATCCGCGACGGCGAGATCATCGCCGACACGCGCACACGCGAAACCACCGCCCGGCCCCGCATCGCCGCCACCCAAGGAGGCCACGCGGGGCTCGGCGCCCTCGCCGACCGGCTGCGCGAGGCGACGCGGATGGCGCTGAAGTCCATGGCCGCGCACAAGCTGCGGTCCTTCCTCACCATGCTCGGCATCATCATCGGCATCACCTCGGTGGTCTCGGTGGTGGCGCTGGGCAACGGCAGCCAGCAGAAGGTGCTCGAGAACATCGCCTCTATCGGCACCTCGACCATCGACATCCGCCCCGGTACCAGCTTCCGCGACCGTCGCGCCAACCGCATCGACACGCTGGTGGGCGCCGATGCCGATGCGCTCGACGGCATGCCCTTCGCAGCCTCGGTCTCGCCCGAGGTCTCGACCAGCGCCAACGTGATCCACGCGGGCACCACGGCCTCGGCGCAGGTCAAGGGCGTGTCGGCGGGCTATTTCCAGCTTGGCTCCTACACGGTCACCCGGGGCGCCACCTTCACCGAGGACGACCTTGCCGCAAGGGCGCAGGTGGCGGTGCTCGACAGCGACGCGGCGGAGACCTTCTTCGAGGGCAGCGATCCCATCGGCCAGCGGGTGCTGATCGGGCGCATCCCGCTTCAGGTGATCGGCGTGGTCGCCTCGTCGGGCGCCAGCTTCGGGCCGCAGTCGATCAAGGTCTTTACCCCCTACACCACCGCCATGACCCGCATCACCGGGGCCACCACTGTGGATTCGATCTCGGTGCAGGTCACTGACGGCTACGACATGAGCGAGGCCGAAGCCGAGATCACCGAGATCCTGACCCGGCGCCACGGCACCGTCGATTTTTTCCTCACCAACACCGACACCATCCGCGAGACCATCCAGTCGACCTCGCGGACGCTGACCTGGCTGATCTCGGCCATTGCGCTGATTTCGCTGGTGGTCGGCGGGATCGGGGTCATGAACATCATGCTGGTTTCGGTCACCGAGCGGACCCGCGAGATCGGCATCCGCAAGGCGGTGGGCGCACGGCAGTCCGACATCACCGCGCAGTTCCTGATCGAGGCGGTGCTGGTCTGCCTCGTGGGCGGCGCGCTCGGGGTCGCGGCGGCCTTCGGCTTCGGCGGGGTGATGAGCGTGATCTCTCCGGACACGCGGCTGGTCTACTCGCCCGCGACGGTGGCGGCGGCCTTCGCCT
>NZ_JAATOS010000759.1:0-1339 GCF_011806505.1 Salipiger sp. HF18
GAAGGAGATCAGCTTGCGGCAGTCGATGTAGACCGGCGAGGGCAGCCCCGAGGACAGCTTGAACGGCTCGTCGCCCATGAAGTGCACCGCTTCGATCTCCCAGAGCATCTTGGCGGTGAGGCGGGCCATCTCTTCGGGCGAGGGGTAGGACGTCGGGATCATGAGGCGCACTCCATGCAGGTTTCGGCTCGCTCTAGCCCGAAATCCGCGCCGCTTGAACCCCAATGATCTTCATCTTGCCCGACAAACTCCGGGGGGAATTGGCGCGGAACGCGCCAAGGGGGGCAGCGCCCCCATCCAACGTCCGCCAACCGATCAATGACAACCACTCAACACCGCGAATGAGCATGCGTCCAGAACATCCGTTTCTGCAGCGGATCCTCGATCCGCGCCGCGTCGAGATCGCGCCCGCCAAGTCGGCAGACTTCCGCGCTGGCACTGCCAGCCCGCGACGGCGCCGGGCTGCGCCTGCGCATGGTGCACGAGCTCGTGCAGCAGGATCTCGCGCCAGAGCGGGTTCTCATGCGGGTCGTCGTAATGCGACGCGCCGTCGATGGTATCGGCATCGAGGATGTATATGGTGCCATGCGGCCCGTCGGTGACGGCAAAGAGCGGGTTCAGCCGCTCGGCGACGCCATCCTCGGAAACGAGGCTCGCGATGCCGCTGCAGTCCTTTCGCGTCCGCGGCTCGGCGCCGGGTTAGACGACCGCGCGGCGCGGCATGGCGGCGGTCTCTTAGGGGGGCTGCGCCACTCAGTCCGGCAAGAGATCGATCAGGGCATCCATCCGGCAGGCCTCCTTTCCGGCTCCTCCCGGACCGAAGCGTGCCAGAGAAGGTCTCAGGCAGAAATTGACACAGCATCGTTGCCGCAGCGCAGGCAGTGCCAATCGGTCTGTGCAACCGGCGGAACGCCTGTCAGTCGACGCGCCAGTGCAGCGGGAAGCCCGGCTCGAACACGGTGACCGCGCCCTCGTCGGTGAGGATCTTCGGCGGGTACTGCACCGGATCGCCTTTCACGAGGGTCAGCGTCGCCTCGTTGGCGGGCAGCCCGTAGAAGGCCGGCCCGTTGAGCGAGGTGAAGGCTTCAAGCCGGTCGAGCGCACCCGCCGCCTCGAACACCTCGGCCAGCACCGACATGGTGTTGGTCGCGGTGAAGCAGCCGGCGCAGCCGCAGGCGCTTTCCTTGTTGGGATCGGTGTGCGGGGCGCTGTCGGTGCCGAGAAAGAAGCTCGCATCGCCCGAGGTCGCCGCCTCGAGCAGCGCCTGCCGGTGGATCTCGCGTTTGGCGACGGGCAGGCAGTAGTAATGCGGCTTGATCCCGCCCACGAGGATGTGGTT
>NZ_JAATOS010000760.1:0-1338 GCF_011806505.1 Salipiger sp. HF18
GGTCGAGATGCGCACGCTGATTCCGGGCTACCGCTCCGTCATGCAGGAGGTCGGCCGCGACACCAAGGTCGCCGAGTGGGACGACCTCTTCGGCGGCTTCGCCCGGGTCTACCGCGGCAAGCTGGGCGACAACGTTCTCTACGTGCTGGACGCGCCGCATCTCTACGACCGCGACGGCCGGCCCTATTCCGACGCGCACGGCCGCGACTGGCCGGACAACGCCGAGCGCTTCGCCGCGCTGTCGAGCGCCGCGGCGATGATCGCCGCCGACGGCATCGAAGGCTGGATGCCGCAGGTCATGCACTGCCACGACTGGCAGGCGGGCTTCGCGCCGCTCTACCTGCGCGAACTCGGTGCCTCGGACCGGGTGGCGAGCCTGATTACCCTCCACAACATCGCCTTCCAGGGCATCGCCCGGGCCTCGATGATCTCGACGCTGGGCCTGCCGCGCTCGGGCTTCAACGAGAGGGGCTACGAGTACTGGAACAACATCAGCGCGCTGAAGGCGGGGCTGGTCTACGCCGACAAGCTGTCGACGGTGTCGCCCACCTACGCGTCCGAGCTGATGACCGAGTCCTTCGGCATGGGCCTCGACGGTGTGCTGCGCGAGCGGCAGGCGGATCTTGTCGGCGTGCTGAACGGCATCGACGAAGGCATCTGGACCCCGCCCTACAAGTCGCCCGACGGCAAGGCCAAGTACCGCGCCGCCCTGCGCGAGGAGATGGGCCTGCCCGACTGGCCAGGCCCGCTCTGCGTGCTGATCTCGCGCCTGACCGAGCAGAAGGGCCTCGACATCCTGCTGCAGGCCCTGCCCGCGCTGCTCGACCGTGGCGGTCAGCTGGCGCTGCTGGGAGCCGGGGACCGCGACCTCGAGGAGGCGTTCCTCGGCTATGCGGGCGCCCATCCAGGCGTCGCCACCCGCATCGGCTACGACGAGGCGCTGGCGCGGCGGCTGGTGGCGGGCGGCGACGCCATCCTCGCATCGCCCGCCGGATTGGCAGCGGGTGCCGCAACCGGGGTGCAGTTCCACCCGGTGACCGCGCAAGCCCTTGCACAGGCCCTGATGAAGCTGGTCAAACTCTACGATGACCGCCCAACCTGGACCCGCATGATGAAGAACGCCATGGCCTCCCCGGTAAGCTGGGAACATTCCGCCGCGACCTACGCTGCGCTCTACTCCGAGATGGTCAAGACCGCATGAGCGGCCCCGAAATGCTTGCCGGACGGCCGTCCCCGCTGGGGGCGACCTTCGACGGCGATGGCGTCAACTTCGCGGTGTTCTCGGCCCATGCCGAGGCGGTGACCCTGTGTCTTTTCGACGAGCGCGGGACCGAGACC
>NZ_JAATOS010000761.1:0-1326 GCF_011806505.1 Salipiger sp. HF18
GTGTCCCATTGCCTCCGGCGGGAGTTTACCCGGCAAGATGAAGGATCAGCCGTGGGTGTCGAGGCTGTCCTGCGGGGCGCCGGCGCGCTCGGTCATGCCGTAGTCGCGCAGCACGTGGCAGACCTTGAGCCGGTAGTCGGCGAAGATGCCCTCGCGCCCGGCCCGCTGCGCCGCGCGGTGGGCGCTCAG
This sequence comes from Salipiger sp. HF18, assembly GCF_011806505.1. Lineage (NCBI taxonomy): Bacteria > Pseudomonadati > Pseudomonadota > Alphaproteobacteria > Rhodobacterales > Roseobacteraceae > Salipiger > Salipiger sp. HF18. Next base: position 190 of record NZ_JAATOS010000761.1, read on the forward strand.
GCGGCGCCAGCGCTCCACCGCCGCCTCGTCCTCGAAGAAGCTGATCGACAGCAGCTTGCCCGGGTTGGTCAGGCTCTCGAAGCGTTCGACCGAGAGGAAGCCTTCGACCTCCTCGACCATTGGGCGCATGGCGGCGGCGATGTCGAGGTAGTCGTCGCGGCGGCCCTCGGCGGGAACGACTTCGAAGATGATGGCGATCATGGCTGTCCTCCTGACGGCGCATCCTGCCCGCTGGAACAGGGTTTTCCAAGCGCCGGACTCCGGGGATGGCCCGGGCCGCTGCGCGCGGCCCGCGCGTGGAGCGGCGGATTCGGGCCGGGATATTCCGCCCCGGAGATTTACACCCCCTCGGGTGCCGCGTATTCGGGGGCTCGCAATGGAGTTTGACGAGATGACGGACATGTCGCGCGGTGTGGTCTACGTGGCCTGGGGCAAGGATCACGTGGACGTGGCGCGCCGCTCGGCCGCGAGCGTGAAGCGCTGGAACCCGGGGCTCGGCACCGCGATCTGGTGCAAGGACGGCGACGACACCAGCGGCTTCGACCACGCCTTTTTCATCCCCGAGGGGCTGAAGCGGCCCAAGGTGAACGTGCTGGGCGAGAGCCCCTTCGACGAGACGCTGTTCCTCGACAACGACACGGTGGTGCGGGCGGAGCTGGGCTCGTTCTTCGATCTGCTGCGCAAGTACGAGATGTGCGGCACCCAGGTGATCCTGTGGCACCGGCCGCGGCATCTGAAGAAGATCGCGCTGGACCTGCCCGAGACCTTCCCCGAGATCAACACCGGCGTGCTGCTCTACCGCAAGGCACCCGCGGTGCTGGACTTCTTCCGCGACTGGGCCGAGACCTTCGCGGCCTCGGGCATGGGCATCGACCAGCCGTCGTTCCGCGAGGTGCTGTGGCGCTCGGACGTTCGTTTCTACGTCTTCCCGCCGCAGTTCAACAAGCGCGTCTTCGAAGCCTCGGAGCTGATCTGGTCCGACGCCCCGCGCGCCCGCATCCTGCATCTCGAGCTGCTGCGACCGCAGAAGAACCCGATCCTGCGCTGGATCTCGAACCGCATCCGCTGAGCCGCGCCGCTCCCTTGCCTGCGGGCGGGGAGCGTGCGACGGTCGCCGCGACGGAGGACACCACATGG
>NZ_JAATOS010000076.1:0-14229 GCF_011806505.1 Salipiger sp. HF18
GGCTCCTTCCCGACCTACGCTGCGCCGCCGGGCCAAGCGCCTGATCGCCCATGCGGCGGCGTCGCTGTCGGCCCAGAGTGGACTTTGGCCTTTACGATCGCTGCTGCATTGCGGCTTCCTCAAAGCTGACCTTAGCGCGGCGACCCATACTTGCGGCGTCGCGATCACACTTCTTCCGCTCGAGGACCTGGCAACGTCTTTACAGGAGCGTTTTCAGCACTGTAGGGTTTCGACGGCCCTTACCTCTCAAGAGCATAACCGGATTTTGAATGTGTGCCGTGTTCCTTAGTTGCGCATCCTCCATTGGGGCCAAAATTGTCAATTTGAAGCCCGTTTACTTGAGTGGGATGTGTAGAAAAAATGCCAATTTTCGAGATTGAAAAAGATGATCTCCTTGGCCTTGATGATGGTCAGTTAGAGGAACTAATTGCACGCCTTTGTGAGGCTGAAATCGCCGCAAAAAGCCATGCAGTTAGCCGCGTTCGTTGGGGTGGAAGTCTCACAGCGGCAGATGGCGGTGTCGACGTTCGCGTAACTGTCAAAGATCCGACCTTTGTGGGAGATTTCATTAGGCGCAGGGATACGGTCTACCAGGCCAAAGTGCCATCTATGGCACAGGCGGCCATTAAGAAAGAGATCTCAGGCAAGGACACCAGCAAAGATCTATTTCAAGAGTTGGCTATATCTCATGGCGCATACGTTATCGTCAGCCTAAAAGATGACCTTGCGCCTGCCAAGCTGACAGAACGACGTAAGCTCATGTCGGAAGAGGTGGACAAGCTTGTCGCCCCAGGCTCCGTTGCGTTGGATTTCTTTGATCGCTCCACTCTCCATCAGTGGCTTCGTCAACATGTTTCCGTCCAGCTGTGGGTTCGCCGCGCCTTGGGAAAATCGCTCTCTGGGTGGCGACCATTTGAGCGTTGGACGAATGTCCCACCTGATGCCGACGACACCTTGATCGTCGGAGAGGGGCTATATCTCTCGCTCCCCGGAAAGAACTCCGATCTACCATTGGCAGAGGGAATCCCCGCTGTCCGAGACCTGATTCTGACCTCTTCAAAGTCTATCAGGGTGGCAGGGTTGTCAGGGGTTGGTAAAACCCGGTTCGTTCAAGCGCTGTTTGAGGAAGGGTTTGAAACCGATCCCCTTGATCGCACCAAGGTGATTTACGGAGACATCGGCTTCGGCGTGGAGCCCTCGGCAACCGTGATAGTTGAGACACTGTTGGCCGAGAATAGAGATGCGATACTTGTTCTCGACAATTGCGCAAAAGATGAACATTCACTCATAGTCAGCCGGATCGCTCACACGAAATCAGCGATTAAGCTGATCACGATTGAATATGATATACGTGACGACACGCCGCAAACCACGGAAGTGGTGCGATTGACCGCGCGCGGAACTGAAATCACTGAGCAATTAGTCGTAAGGCGATATCCTCAGCTTGGCAGTCTCAATGCGCGGCGTATTGCGGATTTCTCAGGCGGAAATGCTCGGCTTGCCTTGGCGCTCGCGGATGCTCTGCCTGACAACGTCAGTCTGGCTGGTTTGTCCGACGAAGAACTCTTTGAGAGATTGTTCGAACAAAGACACAAGTCTGACAATAACCTTCGTGAACAGGCTGAAGTCCTTTCTTTGGTCTACTCTTTTTCAACGGCAGAAGACGAAGAGGGTGTAAACGAACTTGCTGTCTTGGGTGACCTTTGTGAGGTGAGCGCCCGGAGAATGGCGCGGACTTCAAACACCTTGCTCGAACGTCAGATCGCTCAACAACGGGGTCGCTGGCGCGCGGTTCTGCCCCACGCTATCGCGAACCGGTTGGCAGCCGATGCGTTGCGGCACATCCCGGTTGACGAAGTTCTACGGGCCTTCGAAGGAAATGCCGGAGCGCGAATGTTGAGATCTTTCAGCCGAAGGATTGGGTATCTACATACAAGCTCTCAGGCGCGAGAAATCGCAAGGCGATGGCTTCAGCCGGATGGCCTTCTACACAAAACCATGCAGGTCAATGAGCTTGGCGCCGCAATGCTCGAGAACATCGCCCCGATCGACTGCGAAATCGTTCTAGAATGTTTCGAAAGCGAGAAGGCCGAAATTCTTGCCGCGGTAAAAGACATCTACAAGCGAACGGAAATCCGACGCGTGATTTCACTGCTCAGCAGGATCGCTTATGAGCCAGAACTGTTTGACAGAGCTGTCTCCTTGCTCCTCGAAATTGCAGATGAGGCCGGTGACGAGGACGGCCACGATGGGCCTCGAAAGCGTGTCCAGGCATTCTTCCAGATTCGTGGGTCAGGAACCCATGCAACGCTTGAACAACGTGTTGACGTGCTTGAGGCGTGTCTGGTGGATAGTAAAAGGCATGGATTGGCCCTCGATTGCTTGGCTTCGAGCCTTGAAGCCGAGAATTTTGAGAACACAAATCTGGTAGATGCAGAGTTCGGGGCACGTCCACGTGACTATGGGGCCCGACCTTATGGCGACGAGGCAATCGTTTGGCTGTCTCGGTTTCTGACAATTGCGGCTCGAATAGCACTTTCGAGTATAGGCCCAGATCGCAAGGCAACTCGACGCATCATCGCAGCGCAATTTAGTGGATTGTGGGCTGTCGAAAGCCTTCGGCCTCTGCTGGTCGAGCTTGCCGAAAAATTGCATGCGGATGGTGGATGGTTAGAAGGCTGGCGCGCCGTGAAGGGCAAGATTCACTACGATACCTTGCGATCAAGTCGAGAGGGGCGGACGGCAAAAGAAGACCGAGAGCTGGTCAAGCTATGCGAACTACTTGCCCCATCAGACCTGGAGGGACGAGTTCGGGCTATCGCACTCGCGGAAGGGCATCGCATCTTTGCCTTGGATGAAGAGTTCGACCTCGACGATCCGAAAAAGTATGACGCTTCTGGAAAACGGTTGGCCGAAGAAGCCTTTCGCCTCGGTCAGGACGTGGCGACTGATTCCGCTGTGTTTGACGCTGTCGCCAATGATCTTTTCGAGCAAGCTTATGTCCCCAATCGCATTGCTTTCGGTCGTGGGTTGGCGGCAGCGTCCAGCAATCGACGCTTGCTGTGGGATAAAGTCACCGAGCGTTTAAAGGCGTTAGGTAGCGAAAATTTCAATGATTGTGTGCTCTCCGGAATTCTGAGGGAGATTTCTCAGGTAGAGCCAGCACTGGCCCAGAAACTTTTGGATGAGATCGCTGAAGACGAGTTACTTCGACTCAGGATATTAGGACTAACCCCAGCCGACAACTTTTCACTCCAAGACTTTCGGAGGTGCGAGCGAGTATTTGACGCTATCGGATTGGAACTGTGGGGCGTTGATAATTTGTTGTGGTGGGACAATTGCGCCGCCATAAGCAGAGAGGACAAGGTCCGGCTGGCGAGCAGTATATTGGCCCAAGAAGGTGGTGCAGCTGTCCTGTTGAACGCCTTCAGGATGATTGTGCATGGGACTGATCGCTCGATTGATACCCTCGGTCCAGAGCTGCGAGCTTTGGCTATTCAGGCTGCTGCGATCGTAATCGGCAATCATGATAGCGATCCGGGAGGAACAAGAGACTACGATCTCGACCAGGTTTTGAGCTCTGCGTTGGCTCACTGCGGCACTGATGCAGAGGAGAAGCAACTGCTGGATGGCCTCTTCTCAAGAATGGAAAGTCGATATGGCTTTTTCCCGCATTTCGAGAAAGGAATACAAGTCATAGCGAGATCGCGGCCAGATGCATTTTTGGATCGGCTGATGGCATATGCTTCAAGGAACGAGGATGATGACATCCACTGGATCGACAACTCCTTAGGAGAGCGCGCTCCTTTAGATGCGGTTAGTGCAGCCGAGCTGGCTGCCTGGTGCGGTAAGGGTAACGACGTCCGCCGTTGGAAACTTGTTGCCCGTGCGATTACCGTTTTTGAGGATGATAAAGAAGGTGGCGTGAGGTTGTCGGAACAGGCGCGATCGCTCGTCCGCATGTGTCCAGAACCGGAGGCGATTATCGAGAACTTTGGTCTTCATCTAAGTCCAAGGTCATGGTCAGGAAATAGGTCGGTGCATGTTGAACAGAGAGCTGCCGGGTTGAGTGAGCTGTTGAAATTTGAGGATTCACGGGTAGTGACCGCGACTGAGGAACTGCTAAGTCGCGCGGCGGATATTGCGGACCAAGAGCGAAAACGAGAGCAAGTGGAAGACGCGGAGAGGGAGCAAACTTTCGAGTGACTTCCGCGTCCTGCGCGCGACGTAGAGCCGCGATACCCGAAACATTTGTCCGAGAGAACAGCGCAAGTCTTCGTCCGCCGTCTGTGCAGGTCACGCTGGGATTGATGTTGTGAACTCCATCGGATGTCCACTCTCATCCTGCGACAAGGACGCCTTCGCACGTGCAGAGAAAGCCAGCTTTCCGCCCCTGGTGTCGATCGAGCGGGCTTCAGCCTTGGTTCTCGCCTGAATGTCCGCTTCGGCGGTGCGGCAGGGGCGCCTTCGCGACCGCGGCGAATGACCGCTCCCCGCCTGTCGTGGCGATGCCAGGCTCGTGCGTGGCTCAGGGAACTGGAGCCGGTCCTCCGGCGCTTGATGCTTGAATTGACGGTATCTGACCGAAACTTTGTGGGATCTCACAACAACCGCCCCCGCCGCACAACGTAGGCTGCCTATGTCGATTTGAACTTGAGTTAAGTCGCCGAACAGAGCGAACCGCAGATCGTACCAACAGTCTCGAGCTGGAGTATGCCGAGTGAAGTCCTCTAGCTGTTTTCAGCCCACTGTTCATCCATGAAAGCTTTTAACTCCGCCTCGCTCAGTGTCGCCTCAGTTGATATCGCTCGCGCAAGTAGCTGCACTGACGCAATGCGCTCAATCAGGTTGCTTGGCTGGCCGCCTGGCTGGTCATCAGATTGTGTCGGCTTCCGCACTAGCTTACCCTCCTGAGACCTAAGAACCGAGGGTAATCCTATCAGAATTTTGCTGACGATCAAATTTCTGGGGTGTTTGAAAGCTAGTACTTTCGCCGGGTCCCAGAGGCCGGCGAAGTGCGCCTAACGCAAAGGCGCGAAGCGCTGCGATAGTTGATGTCTCCGCGCTTCGCGCCTTTGCTATCCCAGCCTTCGTCGTAGCAAGCGTCGGCCCACTCAAAGCGAGTGTCATCTGTCTTGAAAAGCCCTGATGGGTTTCCGCGCCCACTTGTGTCGGGTAGCTCTGCCTATGCATGATGATTTACGTGTCGATCAGCACGGAATCGGCGGAGAGCGGTGGTTCGCGGCCACCGCAAACCAAAAATGTGCAATCGTCAGAAAGCGTATGCTCCAGACTTAGCTGAAGCAATTTCCAAGGTTCAGCCGTGGTGACAGTGTGGCCGTCGACGCCGAATTGAGCGACACAGCAATTTGCGTGAAAGATCGCCCCAATTCTTAGGCGCGCCACTCGCTCAATGGCCATTCCCCACCGAAGGTGGCGGTCTTGTGGGGAAACCCATTGAACAACCGGTTTAAGAGACCATCGGCTACGCCACGTTTTGCACGTCGCTAGTCGGGAAGTGCGATCGCTTTCACCTCGAGGAAGTCGCGCATGCCTTCGGCCCCGCCTTCGCGCCCGTTTCCGGAGGACTTGTAACCGCCAAAAGGAGAGCCTGCCGCCAGGTAGGCCCCGTTGACGTTGACGGTGCCCGATTGCAGCGCCTTGGCGACGCGCAGGGCGCGCGCGGGATCACCGCTTTGCACATAGGCACCAAGACCGTAGGGCGTGTCGTTCGCCAGCCGGATGCCGTCCTCTTCGTCGTCGAAGGGGATCATCACCAGCACCGGGCCAAAGATCTCTTCCTGCGCGATGCGCATGTCGTTGGAGACGTCTGCAAATACGGTGGGCTTGGCGTAATAGCCGGTCTCAAATCCCTCTGGTTTGCCCAGCCCGCCGCAGACCAGCCGAGCGTTTTCGTCGAGGCCGACCTGAATCATCTTCTGTACCCGGTCGTATTGCATCTGGCTGACCAACGGCCCCAGCTGATCGCCGGGCTGAGACGGATCGCCGATCTTGACGCGCGCGCACTTCGCCGCAGCCAATTCCACCGCGCGATCATAGACCGGGCGCTCTACGAGCATCCGCGTGGCGGCATCGCAGCTTTGGCCCGAGTTGATGAAACAGGCGTCGATGCCTTCGTCGATGGCGCGCTCAAGTTCGCAATCGGCAAAGACGAGGTTGGGCGATTTGCCACCAAGCTCGAGCGTCACGCGTTTCACCGTGTCGGCACTTTCCCTGAGAATTGAGGTCCCCGCCCGCGTCGATCCCGTGAAAGACATCATGGCGATGTCGGGGTGGCGCGACATCGCCGGGCCAACGGTGGGGCCCGCCCCGTGTATGAGGTTGAAGACCCCGGCTGGGGCGCCCGCCTCATCCATGATTTCGGCCAGCAGGTTGGCCGAAAGCGGTGTCAGTTCTGAAGGTTTCAGCACCATGGTGCAGCCTGCGGCAAGACATGGCGCGATCTTGAGCATCATCTGGTTGACCGGCCAGTTCCACGGCGTGATCAACCCGCAGACACCCACGGGCTCCATCACGATCAGATCCCCGTTGGGCAGCGTATGTTCAAAGGCGAACGCCTCGAGATCTGCGACCATGGCGGTCAGTATGTCGACACCCACCTGCGCCTGCTGTTCGCGCGCGAAAGAGATCGGAGCCCCCATTTCGATGCTGATGGCCTGCGCCATTTCGTCGATGCGGCGGGAAAAGACGTCGAGGATGCGCTCCAGAAGCGCGCGCCGCTCGGGCTTGGTGGTGGTCGCAAAGGCAGGTCGGGCGGCCTTGGCGGCGGCAACGGCGGTATCGACATCAGAGGCGTCGCCCATTGCCAGCACCGCGACGGCTTCTTCGGTCGCAGGGTTGATCATGTCGAGGGTATCGCGCCCGGACGGGGCCACCCACCGGCCATTGATGTAGAATTGCGAAAGATCGGTGGTGGACATGTGTTCATCCCTTGAGGCGGCGTGATTTGGCGGTGTTGGTGTCCCCGAGGATCGGGGGTGTGAGTGTCGGCCTTGTCTACGCAGATGCGTTCCGAGGCAGGGCGAGCGCGGAGATCGTCCTGGTCATGTCCATGATCACCTTGTTGAGATCGTCGTAGGTCGATCTTTCCGACAAGGTGAATTCGAAAAAGAGCATGTTGGCGTTGTTGAAGATCGTGGCGCCGAACGCCTCGCAATCCAGATCGGACGACAGGCGGCCTTGGGCTTGCAGCGCCACCGTCAGGTCGATGATCTGCTGGCGCAGCACCCGGTCCGACTGACGCAGCCTGCGCGCCTCGGCCGTGGCGGGTGCCGCAAAGGCAAAAGCAAAACCCCGCCGCCAGAGGTCGCGCTGAAGAACCATATTCTGCGCGTTGAAATGCATTCCGACCAAGGTGCAGAAATTATCCTCCACCGAGGCTTCCGCGCTGGGTTCGAACTTTGCGCCAAGCTCTGCCAGGCGTTCGTTCTCGATGGACGTAAGCGTCAGCAGGATTTCGTTTTTACCACCGAAATAGTTGTAGAGCGTCCCGACGGAGACATCGGCCATCTCCGCGATGCGCTCCGCCTTAACCGCATCAAATCCGTGCTCAAGGAACAGGCACGTGGCCGCGTCCAGGAGGCGCTGCATGCGTTCGGATTTGTGTTTTTCGCGTAAACTCATGTTCGCACCTTGACTCAATTTGTATCTGACTACAAGTTTGAACCCAACAACTAAATTGAAGCCCACTATAATTTTCCTGACGCGACCGAACTTCGAGAAGAAGTTTCGGACCCGGCCGGAGCTTGAGGAGGATAAATCATGTCAGGCGTTGTACAAGCAGCGGACGAGACTTGGAAAACCGACGACCACTTCCTGCATCCCTGGCAGGACGTCACCGCGATGGACCGCGATGAATGGACCCATCTCGAAGCCAGCGGCGGGATCTATGTGCGCGATTCCAAGGGCAATCAGCTGATCGATGGCCCCGGTGGCATGTGGTGCGTCAACGTCGGCCACGGCCGCGAGGAAATCGTCGAGGCGGTCGCCGGGCAAATGCGCAAGCTCAGCTATTTCTCGCCCTGGTCGATGGCCTCCACGGCGTCCTCCGAGCTTGCCCAACGTCTGACGGCAATGACGCCGGGCGATCTCAACACGGTCTTCTTCACCACCGGCGGGTCGACCGCGGTGGATTCCGCGCTGCGGTTTGTCTTCTTCTACAACAACTGCCTCGGGCGACCGGAAAAGAAGCACATCATCTCGCGTGTGAACGCCTATCATGGCAGCACCTACCTGACGGCAAGCTGTTCGGGAAAGATGCGCGAGAAGGCGCAGATGGACATGATCGAAGACACGATCCATTTCCTGCCATGCCCCAAGCCCAAGGACCGTGCCGCCGACATGTCGGTCGAGGCGTTCTGCGACGAGAAGGTCGCCGATCTGGAAAACAAGATTCTGGAACTAGGCGCGGAAAAGGTCGCGGCCTTCAGGGATGAACCGGTGCTTGCCTCGGGTGGCGTGATCATCCCACCTGAAGGCTATTACAAGCGCTGCCATGAGATCTGCAAAAAGCACGACGTTCTTTTCATCGCGGACGAGGTGGTGACAGCCTTCGGACGCCTTGGGTATTACTTTGCATCCGAAGACGTCTTCGGCGTGACGCCGGACCTGTTGACCACCGCAAAAGGGCTGACCTCAGGGTATCTGCCGCTTGGAGCGCTGTTCATCTCGGACAGGCTGATCGAAGAGATCAAGTCCGTCAGCAATGAGCCGCGCAGCTTCTTCAGCGGTTTCACCTATTCCGGGCATCCGGTTTCGGTCGCGGCGGCGCAGGCCAATCTTGATATTTTTGAAAACGACAAGCTGCTCGAACATGTGCGCGAGATCAGCCCTTATTTCGCCAATGCGCTGAAATCCCTGAGCGATCTGCCCGTGGTCACCGACGTGCGGGTGCAGGGCATGATGGCGGCTGTCGAATGCGAGCTTGACGCGGCCACGCCCGATGAGAACCGCGACACGGGCTTTACGGCGAAGGTGGATGCGATCTGCCAGGAACTCGGCCTGCTGGTCCGGCCGACCTACAACGCCTGCGTGATGTCGCCGCCCTTGACCATCACCAAGGCCGAAATCGACGACTTGGTGGCAAAGCTGCGTGAAGGCATCACGCGGGCCATGCAGATCGAGGACTGATGTCGTTGCGACGACCGAACGGGGCGGCGGACCAACGGTTCGCCCCCCGGACATAATCGAACAGGGGACAGGAATGCAGGACGCGATCACAATCAACGGGCTGACCAAGTCCTATCCGGGAACACCACCGGTGCGGGCTTTGAAAGGTTCGGATTTGAGCATCCGGGACAATGAATTCTTCACTCTTCTGGGGCCGTCGGGATGCGGCAAGACAACTTTGCTGCGCCTGATCGCCGGGTTTGAAGTGCCGACCGATGGCACGCTGAAGCTCTTTGGTGAAAACATTTCAAAGCTGCCGCCTGAGAAGCGTCCAGTGAACACGGTGTTTCAGCACTATTCCCTGTTTCCGCACATGAATGTGCTTGAGAACGTCGCCTACGGGCTGCTTCGTCAGGGCAAACCTGATGCCCGGCGCACGGCGCAGGAAATGCTCGACCTCGTCCATCTTGGAGAATTCGCAAAGCGCCGCCCCTCGCAGCTTTCGGGCGGGCAGCAGCAGCGCGTGGCCCTGGCCCGTGCCCTGGCCCCGCATCCGCGTGTTCTGCTTCTCGACGAACCGCTTTCGGCGCTCGACCTGAAACTGCGTCAGTCCATGCGGGCAGAGCTGAAGCGTCTGCAGCGCGAGACGGGGATCACCTTTGTCTTCGTGACGCATGATCAGGAAGAAGCGCTGTCCATGAGCGACCGGATCGCGGTCATGTCGCGGGGCGAAATCCAGCAGGTGGCCCGACCTGCCGAAATCTACGAATACCCGGCCACGCGATTTGTGGCGGAGTTCATCGGCGATGCGAATTTCTTCGAGGCCACGCCGCGTATGAACGGCGACAGCGCCGCCACCTACCATGTTTCCGACAGCATCCGGTTTGCCGGTCCGGCCCTGCCTGCCAATGCAAAGGGCGGCAAGGTGACGGTGATGTTCCGGCCCGAAAAGGCGCGCATCGCGCCCGGACGCGCAGACGGGAGCCTTGGCGGCACGATCAGCGACATCGAGTATCTTGGCAGCCAGACCGAATACCGGGTCACTCTTGACGACGGCATGAGCGTCGCGGTGCGCAGCGAAAACCATCAAGACGGCACCGCGATCGCGGAGGTCGGGTCCCAGGCAACGGTCGAAGTCGATCCCGAAGCTATTCGGGTACTGGTGGCATGAGCGGTATTATGGAGCGATTGCGGCACTATACCGGAGTGCTTCCCGCGACATTCATGATCGTCGTGTTCATGCTGGCGCCACTGACGATCATCTTTGTCTATTCCTTCCTGACACCCGGCGATTATGGCGGGGTGGAAATTGACTTTTCTACCGAAGCCCCTACACAGCTTCTGTTTCAAAAGAACCTCTTTGACGAGGTAGAGTTCGACACCTCCTACCTCAGGATCGCCTTCCGCTCGATCTGGGTTGCAACGGTGGCGGTGGTGGGGTCGCTGGCCCTGGGCTTTCCGGCCGCCTACTACATCGCGCAGCAGCCCGAGAGCCGGCGCAACACCCTGCTCTTGCTCATCACCATTCCATTCTGGACCAATCTTTTGATCCGCACCTATTGCTGGATCCTGGTCCTGCGCGACACCGGGTTGATCAACAACCTGCTGATCGGGCTAGGCGTGACGGACGAGCCGATCAAGATGCTCTATACCGAGGGCGCGATCGCGCTGGGACTGGTCTACACCTATGTTCCGTTCATGGTGCTGCCGATCTACGCAGCGCTCGAACGGCTCGACAAGCGACTGATCGAAGCCTCCCGCGATCTGTATGCCGACCGCTGGACCACTCTGCGGCACGTGACGCTGCCGCTGGCGTCTCCGGGGATCGTGGCGGGCTCGATCCTGGTGTTCATCCCGGCGCTGGGTGCGTTCATTGCGCCGGACCTGCTGGGGGGCGGCAAGAAACTCATGCTGGGTAGTCTCGTTCAGCTGCAATTCTCTGCCGCGCGCGACTGGCCGTTCGGATCGGCCCTGACCATGGTGATCATGTCCGTGGTGCTGATCTGCCTGCTTCTCTTCGCGGTGAACCAGCGTCGCAACGAAGGAGGGTTCCAACATTGATACGCTCTTCCGATAGGGACATCCGCTGGCTTCCGGGGTTTAACTGGATCACTCTTTGCTTTTTCCTCTTCCTCTACCTGCCGCTGATCATCCTGGTGGTCTTTTCCTTCAATGCCACGCGCTCGGCCACCGTCTGGGACGGATTCAGCCTTCAATGGTACGCCAAAGCGTTTTCAAATGACGATATCCAGAACGCGGCAAAGAACAGCCTGATCATCGCCGCGGTCTCGACGCTCTTTTCAACGGTATTTGCCACGATGGCGGCCATCGCCCTGGGGCGAAACCGCGAGATCAAGCACAAGACCGCTTTCGGGGGATTGTTGCTGTTGCCGCTGATGATCCCTGAAATCGTGACCGCTGTCGCCACGCTGACCTTCTTTACGGCGATCAACCTGTCCTGGGGGATCGGCAACATCATCATCGCCCATACGGTGTTCTGTATTCCGTTCGCCTACCTGCCGATCCAGGCGCGCCTTCGGGGGTTGGATGCAAGCCTCGAGACGGCAGCGCGCGACCTGTATTCGGATCGCAGGACGACGCTGCAGCTGATCACACTGCCGTTGCTGGCCCCGGGCATCTTCTCCGGTGCCATGCTGGCATTCATCATCTCGCTCGACGATTTCATCATCACGATGATGGTCGCCGAAGCAGGGTCGACCACGTTGCCGATCTACATCTACGGCCTTGTGCGCACCGGCGTCACGCCCGAAGTCAACGCCGTCTCGACCGTATTGCTGGGGATCTCCGTCATCGCCGTTCTGGTCTCGCAGTGGTTCGCAAAGAAACAATAAAAACCAATCAACAGGAGAAAACATGTCCTTTAATCGCAAGACACTTCTTGGCCTCGCCAGCGCGGGTCTGGTCCTGACCGCAACCATCGCCTCTGCCGACGGCGAGCTGCAGCTTTACAACTGGACCGACTATACCTCGCCGGAGCTTATCGAGAAATTCGAGGAGGAAACCGGCATCTCGGTCACCCTCGACACCTACGATTCCGGTGAGACGCTGCTCGCAAAGCTCCAGTCCGGCGCGGCTGGCTATGACATCGCGATCCCGACCCACAACTTTGTTCCGATCCTTATCTCCGAAGGCCTGATCCAGCCGATCAACGCGTCCGAGCTCGACGGCTACGACCGGATCGTGCCCAACCTGGCCAGCCCCTGGTGGGACGAAGGCAACGTCTATTCGATCCCGTGGCACTGGGGCACGACCTCGTTCACCGTCGACACCGCCGTCTATTCCGGCAACGTCGACGACTACGACGTGATCTTCAATCCGCCCGAAGAACTGGCGGGGCAGGTCGCAATGTTCAAGTCCCCCGACGAGGTCATCACCATGGCGCAGGTCGCTCTGGGTCTGCCGTTCTGCAGTGAGGACCCGAACGATATGCAGCAGGTGCTCGACCTGTTGATGGGGCAGAAGCCGGATGTGAAGACCTACAATTCCGACGGGATCCTGGAGCGCCTGGTGTCCGGCGACGTCTCCGTGCATCAAAACTGGAACGGCTATTCGCTGCTGGCGCGCAAGGAAAAGCCGTCCCTGCAATATGCCTTCCCCGAAGAAGGCGTGGTCGCCTGGGCGGATAGCCTGGTGGTTCCCAAGGGGGCGCCGAACTACGACAATGCGATCACCTTCATCGAGTTCATGCTGGAGCCGGAGAACATCGCCATCCAGTCGAACTCCTCGGGCTACGCCAACGGTATCACCGGCAGCGAAGCCTTCATGGACGAGGGCCTGAAGGACGCCGCCGAGCTGTCTCCCCCCGAAGGCACGTCGCTCAAGTTCATCGAAAGCTGTTCGCCCAAGGCCGTTGAGCTTCAGAACCGGGTCTGGACCGCGCTGCTGAAGTAAGACCGTTTCAACGGGCACCGTGCCACATCGTCGGCGCGGTGCCATTTGCAAGGAATGACCATGAAGACCGTATTCTCCGAAAATCACAAACTGCGCGACGCCAAGGGCGAGCTCTATCAGGGAGAATTCGTCGCGCCGTTCGAATGTCCGCGCCGGGCCGAGATCATCATCGACGCGGTGCGCAGCCGCGGTCTTGGCGAGGTGCTGGAGCCCGCGGACTATGGCCTGGATCCAGTTATGGCAGTGCATGACGCGGGCTTTGTCGATTTCCTGAGAACCTTCATGGATGACTGGGAGGCCGCAGGGTTCAAGGGCGAAGCGCTCGCCCCCTGCTGGCCCAGCAGGTCGATGACCGCGTCACAGATCCCGCTCCACGTCGAAGGTCGGCTTGGGTATTACGCGCTCAGCACCGATACGGTGATGTCGCGTGGCACATGGGAGGCGGCGATGTCCAGCAAGGATGTCGCGCTGACCGCGACGGATCTCGTGCTGGATGGCAAGGAAAACGTGGCCTTCGGCCTGTGTCGTCCCCCGGGCCATCACGCGGCGACCGACCAGTTCGGCGGCTATTGCTTTTTCAACAATGCCGCGATTTCGGCCCAGCATGCGCTGGACAAGGGCTGCGCGAAAGTCGCCATCTTGGATGTCGATTTCCACCACGGGAACGGCACGCAGGAGATCTTTTACGATCGCGACGATGTCCTGTTCCTGTCCCTGCACGGCGACCCGATGCACACCTTCCCGCATTTCTTGGGCCATGCCGGCGAAACAGGCAAAGGCGCTGGAGAAGGTTTCAACTGGAATTACCCATTGCCGCCGGGTGCCAGCTACCAGATGTGGCTGGCGAAACTGCAAGACGCGCTGGCGCGAATTGAAGCCTATGACCCAGACATGGTGATCGTTTCGCTCGGTGTCGATACATTCGAACACGACCCGATCAGTTTCTTCAAACTGACGCATGACGATTTCGTCGACTACGGCCGAAGGATCGCGACACTTGGAAAACCCACCGTCTACGTGATGGAGGGCGGATATGCAGTCGAGGAAATCGGCATCAACACCACTAATGTGCTCTTTGGGCACGAGAGTTGATCACGAGGTGAGGAACAGAGCTCAAGATATGCCCTAGCAGGGTGCTGAAATAGTCGGGCCTCGACGCCGGTTGCGGAACATGATTCATCTGCCGCG
>NZ_JAATOS010000762.1:0-1319 GCF_011806505.1 Salipiger sp. HF18
GCCGCGGACCCGCGCCGAGCGCGCTCGAGTCCCACGCGGTGCTGATGCAGGCCGGGGCGCGGCCCTCGCCGGACGAACTCGCCCGGCGCAGGCAGGAGATGCACGCGTATTTCCAGCGCAACGTCTCGCGGCGCGCCAGCGCCTGACATCCGTGTCAGAAGCGGGGCCCGTGTCAAAACCCGGGCCAGCGCCTGAACCGATGCCAGCGCCTGAAGCCGAACGGGCGGCGGACCGGCCGCGACGGCCTCAGTAGCTGTATTGCGCGTAGATCCGGCCGAGGTCGCCGCCCCAGTCGCCGCGGTAGTGGTCGAGCAGCTCGTCGGCCAGCACCTTGCCGCTGTCGAGGCTTTCCTTCAGAGCATTGAGGAAATGCGTTTCGTCGGGCAGCAGTCCGCCGGCGCCGGTGCAGGCGCGGGCCTTGAGCCCGGCCTCGGCGATCTCGACGGGCCGCCATCGGCGCCTCGCATCTCGATGAACTTCTTCAGCCGCGCCTCGGGGAAGATCGTGGTGAGGTGGTCGGCCCAGTCCGAAAGCGTCGGGATCTCGCCCGGCAGCGCCGGCAGCTTGCCCTTCATGAAGTCGCGGAACGACATCCCGAGCGCATCGATGTACTTGCCGTCGCGGTAGACGAAATACATCGGCACATCGAGCGCGTAGTCGACGTAGCGCTCGAAGCCGAAACCGTCCTCGAAGACGAAGGGCAGCATGCCGGTGCGGTCGGCGTCGAGATGGCGCCAGACGTAGGAGCGGTAGCTCTTCATGCCGTTGGGCGCGCCCTCGAAGAAGGGCGAGTTGGCGAAGAGCGCGGTTGCGACCGGCTGCAGCGCGAGCGCCACGCGCATCTTCTTGACCATGTCGGCCTCGGAGCCGAAATCGAGGTTCACCTGCACCGTGCAGGTGCGCCGCATCATGGTGGTGCCGGTGGTGCCGACGCGGCCCATGTAGGCGTCCATCAGCTTGTACCGGCCCTTGGGCATGAGCGGCATCTCTTCGTGCGACCACTCGGGCGCGGCACCAAGCCCGATGAAGCCCACGCCGATGGCATCGGCGATGCTCTTCACCTCGCGCAGGTGCTCGTTCACCTCGTCGCAGGTCTGGTGGATGGTCTCGAGCGGCGCGCCGGAGAGCTCGAGCGCCCCGCCGGGCTCGAGCGAGACGTTGGCGCCGTCTTTGGTGAGCCCGATCAGGTGCCCGCCTTCCTCGACCGGGTCCCAGCCGTAGCGGTCGCGCAGCCCTTCGAGCACGGCGCGGATCGAGCGCGGACCGTCATAGGGCAGCGGCTCGTGGGTGTCGGTGAGATAGCCGAACTTCTCGTGCTC
>NZ_JAATOS010000763.1:0-1312 GCF_011806505.1 Salipiger sp. HF18
GAAGGAGACGCCGGTATTGATGCCCATCTCGCCCGAACCGATGCGGATCCCCTGCTCGTGCAGGGCGCGCGCCACGAACGCGGTGACGATGACGAGGGACCAGAGCGTCGCCTCGGCCCGGGTGACCGCGCGCAGCGGGTGCTGGAGCAGCACCGCGCAGAGGCTCAGCAGCGCCGCGACCACCGTCGGCACCGAGAAGACGCTCTCGCCGTAGGGCGCGTAGAAATGCGGGATGGCGTAGACGTGCCCCTCGATCGCCATGAGGCAGAGCATTACCACCAGGCTGAGGCTCGCCCAGCGGACCCAGATCATGCTGCGCAGGCCCGGAAAGGCCGCCACGCTCTGGTCCCTGTCCCGTCGCCCCTGGCCCGAAGCCCTCCGTCTTGCTCTGCCTTGCATGGTCCTGCCTCCTTGGCCGTTCCCAGGGACCGGCAGAAACGCCGGTCGGTCAGGGACGGTCGAGGCAGGGTAGGCGAGGAAGCTTGCTGCAATGTTAACTTTAAGAATTTGAAGTGCTTGGCGGCTTCCCCCCGCCGCGCCCCGCAACGCCGGCCCGCCATCAAGCAGGGCGACGCGGTCACGCAAACACCATGCGAGGCCCCGGGGTTCCCATGCCTCTCGCAACCGGCCGGGCGCCGCCGAAAGCACATCAACTCACGGCGGTGACCCGCTGATTGTGAACGGCTTTCCCGATCCACTGCGGAACGAACCGACGTCGCGGAGGTTCTCATCTCCAGCAAGGCCAGCGCCTTCGCACCAAGTGGCAACAGAAAAGGAAAACGCCATGAAACTCGCGAAACCCATTCTGCTCTCGACCGCCATCGCAGGCATCCTCGCATCCCCCGCCGCCGCCGCGCTGAGCGCTACCGCCACCACCGAGCTCAACCTGCGCTCCGGCCCGGGGCCGGAGTACCAGATCGAGGGCGTCATTCCCGGCGATGCCGAGGTCGAGGTGACCGGCTGTCTCGAAGAGGCCGAATGGTGCGAAGTGACCCACGAGGGCGTCTCAGGCTGGGCCTATTCGCCTACCTGACCACGCCGGTCGAGAATGAGCCGGTGGTGCTGTACCAGCGCCCCGCCGAAGTCCAGATCGACACCGTGACCTACGACAAGACCGAGGGTCAGGGCGTTGCCGCGGGCCTGGGCGCCGGCTGGGGCGCTGCGATCGGCTCGCTCGCCATCGGTGGCCCCGCCGCCATCGCCGCCGGTGCCCTGATCGGTGCCGCGACCGGTGCCGCCGCGCAGGTCGAGCAGGAGACCGTGACCTACATCCAGACCAACCCGGTGGAACCTGTCTACCTTGACGGCGAGG
>NZ_JAATOS010000764.1:0-1307 GCF_011806505.1 Salipiger sp. HF18
GGTGAGGAACGGCCAGATCTGCGTCTGGGCGCCGTCGAAGATCGTGCTCGACGCGACGCAGGGCCCGTCCACGCAGCCGCGGGATTCCGTAGCGCTCGCGGCCTGGTTCGCCGGGCTGGTCGAGGCCTGCGAGCTGGTCGCCATCGGCGAAACGCCGCCCGCCGAGGTCACCGTCCCGGTCCGCACCGTAACACTCGGAAACGGGTAGGACCGCGCCCGCTTGCCAAGGGGGCGGCGGCAGGGCTACAGACCCGGTATGCGTGATTATTATCGCCCCCTGGTTCGATCCGATTTCCCCCGTCCCGACACGGCGCTGTCGCTCGCCGGGGGTCCCCGCTGGTTCACCCACGTCGCCCGGCACCGGCGCGACGGCAGCGTGACCCGGCTTGCCGCGACCGAGGTTCCGCCCGAGGCGCTGGCCCGTCTCACCGCGCGGCGGCCGTCGCTGCTCGGCCTGCCGATGGACCGGGCCCAGATCATGGGCATCCTCAACGTCACCCCCGACAGCTTCTCGGACGGCGGCAGCGACCGCAACGCCGCCGAGGCGGCCCTGCGCGGACGGCGGCTGATCAAGGAGGGTGCCGACATTCTCGACATCGGCGGCGAAAGCACCCGTCCCGGCGCCCCCGAGGTGCCGAGCGGCGAGGAGATCGCCCGCACCGAGCCGGTGATCCGCGCGCTGGCCGGCGTGCCGATCTCGATCGACACCCGCAAGGCCAAGGTCGCCCGCGCCGCGGTGCGCGCCGGCGCCTCCATCGTCAACGACGTCTCGGGCCTGACCCACGACCCGGCGCTGGCCGGCTACTGCGTCGAGAACGGCCTTCCGGTCTGCGTCATGCATTCGCAGGGCGACCCCGAGACCATGCAGGACGATCCGGTCTACGAGAACGTGCTGCTGGACGTCTACGATTTCCTTGAGCGGCAGGTCGACATGCTCGAGGCGCAGGGCCTGGCCCGCGGCAAGATCATCGTCGATCCGGGCATCGGCTTCGGCAAGACGCAGGCGCACAACCTCGCGCTGCTGAACGGGCTCTCGCTGTTCCACGGGCTTGGCTGTCCGGTGCTGCTGGGCGTGTCCCGCAAGGGCTTCATCGGGCGCATCGGACGCGCCCCCGAGCCCGCGTCACGCGCGCCGGGCTCCATCGCCGTGGCGCTCGCCGGGATCGCGCAGGGCATCCAGATCATCAGGGTTCACGACGTGGCCGCAACCCGCCAGGCGCTCGCGCTGTGGCAGGCCGTCGAGCAGGGAGGCAAAGATGACGCGTAAGCTTTTCGGGACCGACGGGGTGCGCGGCACCGCCAACGCC
>NZ_JAATOS010000765.1:0-1304 GCF_011806505.1 Salipiger sp. HF18
GCCTGCGCATCCACGCCCCCGCGGCGGTGCTGGCGCGGGTCTTTGGCGGCGCGGGCCATGTGATCGAGGGCAGGCTCGGGCCGTGCGCTGTGGTGGCGCTGATCCAGCCGCTGCCGGGCAACGTCTCGGCGCTGCACCTGCTGGCGCCAGAGGGTGCCGGGCCCGCCACGCTTGACGCGCTGTCGCTGGCGGCCGAGGCGCTGCGGCGCACCGCCGAGGCGCAGGCAGAGCAGGCAGAGGAGGAGACCGCATGAGCGATCAGGGCGCGATGCGCGACCACTGGTACCCGGTGGGCATGACGAAACAAGTGACCGCGGGCGGCCGCGACACGCTGCTGATGGGCGAGCCGATCCGGGTCTTCCTCGACAACGGCGCGCCAGCGGTCACAGATGGTACCGGGCGCAGCCTGCCGGTCATCGACCGCTTCGGCCATGTC
Organism: Salipiger sp. HF18; assembly: GCF_011806505.1. Classification (NCBI taxonomy): domain Bacteria; kingdom Pseudomonadati; phylum Pseudomonadota; class Alphaproteobacteria; order Rhodobacterales; family Roseobacteraceae; genus Salipiger; species Salipiger sp. HF18. The sequence goes on from NZ_JAATOS010000765.1 coordinate 437, forward strand.
TGGACCTCGCTCGGGGCGCCGAACCGCGATCTCTTCACCATCTCCGAGGCCGACCAGCCGGGCCGGCGCCTTGTCGACGTGGGCGTCTGCCGGGTGCGCTGCTCGCCGTTGCGGGCGGTCGAGAACTTCCTCGACATCGCGCATTTCCCCTTCGTGCACACCGATATTCTGGGCAGTGAGCCGCACACCGAGGTGCAGCGCTACGAGGTCGAGATCCGCGAGGACGTGGACGAGGTCTGGGCGACCAAGGTGAAGTTCTACCAGCCGCAGGCCGCCAAGTCCGCCGAGGGCGGCATCACCACCGACTACATGTACCGGGTCTGCGCGCCGACCTGCTCGGTGCTCTACAAGACCTGCCCGCCGAAACCCGGCGAATGGGACGTGATCGCGCTTTTCGTGCAGCCGCTGACCGAGACGCTCTGCGAGGTCTGGCCATGGATGGCGCTTTACGACGACGCGGCCGAGATGACCGACCTCATCCATTTCCAGCAGATGATCTTCGTGCAGGACCGTTCGGTGCTGGAGAACCAGCTGCCGGCGCTGCTGCCGCTTGATCCGGGGATGGAGATCCCGACCCGGGCCGACATGACCTCGATCGCCTACCGCCGCTGGCTCAAGCGGCATGGCTTCACCTACGGCGCGCAACTGGTGGCGGCATGATCCTCTACGACTACATCCTTTCGCCCTCCTGCTACCGGGTGCGGCTCTTCGCGGCCCTGATCGGCCGCCGGCTCGACCTGCGGGCCGTCGACTTCCACCCCGGGCAGGAGCACCGTTCGGACGCCATGCTGGCGCTCAATCCGGCGGGCACCCTTCCGGTGCTGAAGGACGACGGCATCGTGCTGACCGAGAGCACCGCGATCCTGAC
>NZ_JAATOS010000766.1:0-1302 GCF_011806505.1 Salipiger sp. HF18
GGCCGCCACCGTGCCGTCGGCGAAGGCGCCGGCGTTGTCCTCGGTGCCGTCGATGCCGTCGGTGTCGGCCGAGAGCGCGTGGATGCCCTCAATCCCGTCGATGGCATGGGCAAAGGCCAGCAGGAACTCGGTGTTGCGCCCGCCGCGGCCGCCGTCCCCGCGCAGGGTCACCGTGGTCTCGCCGCCCGAGAGCAGCACCACCGGCGCCGCGAAGGGCCGCCCGCGTGCCGCGATCTCGCGGGCGATTGCGGCATGCACCAGCCCCACGTCGCGGGCCTCTCCCTCGACGCTGTCGGACAGGATCGCCGCCGGGATGCCCGCCGCTTCCGCCTTCTGCGCCGCCGCCTCGAGCGACAGCCGGGCCGAAGCCACCACGTGCACCTCGTTGCGGCCAAAGACCGGATCGTCGGGCATCGGGGCGGCCGAGGCCTCGCTGCGGATGTGGTCAAGCACCTTGCCCGGCAGCTTGATGCCCCAGGCGTCGATCAGCCCGAGCGCCGCAGCCGCGTCCACACGGTCGGGCACGGTCGGCCCCGAGGCCACCTGCGCCGGGTCGTCGCCGGGCACGTCCGAGACGATGAGGCTCACCACCCTGGCAGGCGCGCAGGCCGCGGCCAGCCGCCCGCCCTTGATCCGGCTCGCGTGCTTGCGGATCGCGTTCATCACCCCGATCGGCGCGCCGGAGCCCAGCAGCGCGCGGTTCAGCGCCTGCTCGTCCTCGAGCGTCAGCCCCTCGGGCGGGGCCGGCAGCAACGCCGAGCCGCCGCCGCAGACCAGCGCCACCACGAGATCGTCCTCGGTCAACCCCGAGACCGCCTCGAAGAGCGCCGCCGAGGCCTCGAGCCCCGCCGCGTCGGGCACCGGGTGCGAGGCTTCCATCACGCGGCAATGCGTGCAGGGCGCGGCGTAGCCGTAGCGGGTGACCACAACGCCCTCGACCGGTTCGCCCCAGAGCGTCTCGAAGGCGGCGGCGAGCTGCGCCGCGCCCTTGCCGAGGCCTATGACCACCGTGCGCCCCTTCGGCTTCTCGGGCAGCGCCTTGCGTAGCGCCTGCTCGGGGTCCGCCGCGGCCACCGCCGCTTCGAACAGCCCGGTGAGGAATGCCTGTTGATCCTGCATCATCTGCTCTCCCATGTTCTGTCTGCCGCGCGCGCACGCCCCGTGGCGCCGCGGCCCTGTCGCGCTCAGCTGCCGTCGAGTCGCCGAAGGTCGTAGCCGTACCACTCGAGGATCTCACGTGCCGCGGTCAGCCGCTCTCCCGGTCGGCCGGTGCGGTCCATGATCCAGACCCGCGCGCCGCCC
>NZ_JAATOS010000767.1:0-1300 GCF_011806505.1 Salipiger sp. HF18
GAGGACAGGCGCGACGGGTCGAAGAGCGTGGCACCGGTCGTGGTGAGGCTCGAGACCATCTCGAAGAAGGCGTTCATGAAAGTGGTGGTGCGCACCGCCTCGTGGAACGGCACAGCCAGCAGCGCCGGCAGGAACACGAAGGCGCCCATCAGCGCGAAGAGCTGGCGCGAGGCCGAGCGGTTGTGCCGCCGCGTGGCCTGCGCGATGGCCACCAGCGCGGTCAGCACGGTGCCGACGATGGCCGCGTAGAAGAAGCTGCGCGCGTCGTGGAATTCTTCCTCGGCCAGCGCCACCGCCGCCGGCAGCATCATCGAGGCGCTGGCAATTCCCGTCAGCAACAGGAAGAGCGGCATGCGGTAGAGGGTGCGCATCGGTCAGAAGAAGTCGATCGAGACCTGCAGCAGGCGCTCGACCTCCCGCACATCCTTGGTCAGGGCGAAGATCACCACGCGGTCGCCGTCCTCGATGCGCAGGTCGCCGGCGATCTTGACCACCTTGTCGCCCTTTCGCACGGCGCCGATCAGCACGCCCTCGGGGAAGTCAATGTCGCGCACCAGCTTGCCCGCCATCGACGAGGTCGACAGCACCTCGGCCTCGATCACCTCGGCCTCGGCGTCGCCGATCGAGTAGACCGAGCGCACGCGCCCGTGGCGGATGTGACGCAGGATCGAGCTCACCGTGGTGGCGCGCGGGTTGATCCAGGCGGCGACGCCCAGCGGCTCCATCAGCGGGATCAGCGTCGGGTCGTTGACCAGCGCGATGGCCATGGGGCAGCCCTCGGCCTTGGCGCGCACGGCGGCGAGCATGTTGGTCTTGTCGTCGTCGGTGACGCAGAGCACCGCGTCGGCGCGGTCGATGCCCGCCTCGGCCAGCAGCGCGCTGTCGAGCCCGTCGCCGTGCAGCACGATGGTGCGCTCGAGCGCGTCGGCGGCGATCTCGGCGCGCTTGCGGTCACGCTCGATGACCTTGGCGCGGATGCGCTCGGTGCGTTTCTCGAGGGCGCTCGCCACGGCGAGACCGACATTGCCGCCGCCGATCACCACGACGCGCTCCTGCTTGCGCTGCGACTTGCCGAAGATCTCGAGCGTCCGGCGCACGTCGTCGCCGTGGCTGATGACATAGCAGGAATCGCCCACGAAAAGCTGGTCGCCGGGCTCGGGCGCGAAGAGCGTGCCCTCGCGGCGGATGCCCACCACCACGGCACGCAGGGTCGAGAACAGATCCGACAGCTGCCGCAGCGGCGTGTTCACGATCGGGCAGTGTTCGTCGATGGTGAGGCCGAGCAGATGCGCATCGCCCT
>NZ_JAATOS010000768.1:0-1300 GCF_011806505.1 Salipiger sp. HF18
AGGCCGATGCGCTGAGCCATGTCGCGGGCTACTGCGTGGTCAACGACCTGTCCGAGCGCGAGTGGCAGATGGAACGCGGCGGCCAGTGGGTGAAGGGCAAGTCGGCGCCGGGCTACGGCCCCTGCGGCCCGTGGCTGGTGACCGCCGACGAGGTGCCCGACCCGCAGGCGCTGGGGCTGTCGCTCGACCTGAATGGTAAGACCGTGCAGGACAGCGACACCAGCGACATGATCTTCAGCGTGGCCGAGATCATCTCCTACATGAGCCGCTTCATGCTGCTGGTGCCCGGGGATCTGATTGCGACCGGCACGCCCTCGGGCGTCGGTCTGGGCATGGAGCCCAAGCGCTTCCTGCGTCCGGGCGACAGCCTCGCGCTGCGCGTCGAGGGGCTGGGCGAGCAGCGGCAGGAGATCGTCGCGGCCTGAGCCCTCAGCCGCGCGGGGCCGAGACCAGCAGGGCGCCCAGCGTCCTGCCGGCATGCCCGAGCGTGTCCTCGTCGAAGCCCGCGTAGCCCAGCAGCAGCCCCTGCGGCGGATGTGGCAGGATGGCGTGGCTCGAGAGCGCCCGCGGTGCCAGCTCGCGGGCCGTGGCGCGCTCGGCGATGGCGCGGTCGCTGACCCGCCCCTGCAGCCGGGGCCCGAGCCCCGCGACAAGGTGCATCCCCGACGGATCCGGGCCCACGGCAAGCCACTCCGGGCCGGGCAGTGCCGCCAGAAGGGCCGACTGCCGCCTTGCATAGACCCGGCGCATCCGGCGCAGGTGGGTGGCGAACTCGCCCTGTGCCATGAACCGCGCCAGCGCCGGCTGCGGCATCAGCGAGGCCCGCGCGCCGGTCACCGCGAGGTAGTCGCGCACGCGACCCACCAGCGCCTCGGGCAGCACCAGGTAGCCGATCCGCAGCGTCGGGCTCAGCAGCTTCGAGAAGCTGCCCATGTAGATCGTGCGCTGCAACCCGTCGAGCCCCGCCAGCGACGGCAGCGGCTGGCCCTGATAGCGGAACTCGCTGTCGTAATCGTCCTCGACCACCAGCGCGCCCGAGGCCTCGGCCCAGTGCAGCACCTGCAGCCGCCGCGCGAGCGGCATGGCGACGCCGGTGGGGTATTGGCGCGTGGGCGTGACAACCGCGCCGGCGGCGTCACCGGGCAGGGCGGCAGGGTCGAGCCCGGCGCCGTCGATGCGCAGCGGATGCGGCGTCACCCCATGGCGGCGCAGCAGCGCGTGCAGCGTCCGCCAGCCCGGGTCCTCGATGGCGAGCCGGGCACCGGGCGGCAGCAACGCGTGGGCGATGACGTCGAAGGCA
>NZ_JAATOS010000769.1:0-1285 GCF_011806505.1 Salipiger sp. HF18
AGGCCCAGCGGCTGGTCGAGGGCGCGGTGCGCGACCACTTCGACAACTGGCTGGCCTCGGACACCAAGTCCGCCGGCGCCATCCTCGACTTCCTCGTGCTGCGCGCCGAAGAGCGGCTGCGGCGGCGCCAGGAAAAGGAGACCGCGCGAAAGTCCGCCACCAAGAAGCTGCGCCTGCCCGGCAAGCTCACCGACTGTACCGCCAAGAGCCGCGAGGGCACCGAGCTCTTCATCGTCGAGGGCGACTCGGCCGGCGGCTCGGCCAAGGGCGCGCGCTTCCGCGAGACCCAGGCACTGCTGCCGCTCAAGGGCAAGATCCTGAACGTGCTCGGCGCCGCCTCGAACAAGCTGACGTCCAACGCCGAGATCCGCGATCTCTGCGAGGCGCTCGGCGTCGGGCTCGGTACCAAGTTCAGCCTCGACGATCTGCGCTACGAGAAGATCATCATCATGACCGACGCGGACGTGGACGGAGCCCACATCGCCTCGCTGCTGATGACCTTCTTCTACACCCAGATGCGCCCGCTGATCGACCAGGGCCACCTCTACCTCGCCTGCCCGCCTTTGTATCGCCTGACCCAAGGCGCGCGCCGGATCTACGTGGCCGACGACGCCGAGAAGGAGGAAATGCTTAAGAAGGGGCTCGGCGGCAAAGGCAAGATCGACGTGCAGCGTTTCAAGGGTCTGGGCGAGATGGACGCGAAGGACCTGAAGGAAACCACGATGGACCCCGCGACCCGCAAGCTGATCCGCGTCACGATCGACGAGGACGAACCGGGCGAGACCGGCGACCTCGTGGAGCGCCTCATGGGCAAGAAACCCGAGCTGCGCTTCCAGTACATCCAGGAGAACGCACGGTTCGTGGCGGAACTGGATGTGTGAAGTCTGCTCCAACTAGGTCTAGGGTCAGCCGCGCCATCGCCGGTCCGCGGGATGGCGATGCGCGCTCCGAGCCTCTCGATTTATCCCGGCCACCTCCGAATGACCCCGGCACGCAGCACCCGGCCCGGCCAGATCGCCAGCCCGGGGCGGGCGGGCCGGCGATGGCGCGGCGGCCTTCGGCCTTGTTCCGCGCCGAGGCACCGATCAGGGGTCGGATCCCCGATGCCGGCATGCGGTCTTGCCAACAGCCCGGGACAAGCGCCCGGAAGACCGACACGGCCGCCGCCACAACAGCGCGACGCCAGGCCCCTTGCCTCGCCGCCGCGCAGCGGGTTCAACGGGGCGACACCAGACGCGGCGATATGATGCTACACCTCTCCTCTCCCTGGCTCGATTTCGATCTC
>NZ_JAATOS010000770.1:0-1283 GCF_011806505.1 Salipiger sp. HF18
AACGACGGCACGCCTTCCGACCGTCCGCCCCCGCCCCCCTTTCCGGCAATCCTCCGCCGGCGCGCCAAAACGCCTCCTGTCAGTCCGCGCGCCGCGCACGCTTCCCTCCCCCCGCCCCGGACATGTATCCTGTCTGCCATGCAGCCGAATCTCCACAGCTTCCCCCTGCGCCCCGGCCGCGTCCACGAGGTCTGCGGTCCCGGCGCCACCAGCTTCGCCGCCATCCTCGCCGCAAGCGGCGCGGGGCCGGTGCTCTGGGTGCGGCAGAACTGGGTGACCGAGGTCCTGAACCCGGTGGGGCTCGCGGTCTTCTTCGACCCGGCGCGGCTGCTGATCGCGCAGGCGCCGTCGCAGACCGATGCGCTGGCGGTCACCGAGGAAGCGCTGCGCGACGGCTCGGTGCCGCTGGTGGTGACCGAGATCACACGCCCGCTCGACCTGCGCCAGGGCCGCAGGCTGCAGCTCGCCGCCGGCACCGGCGGCAGCACCGGGCTCTGCCTGATCCCCGAGGGCATGGGAAGCAACGCCGCCGAGACCCGCTGGCACGCAAGCCCCCGGCTCGCCCCCGACGGCCCGGACTCGACAGCGCTGCGTTGGGAGCTTATAAAGAACAAAACGGGAACACTTGATGCCTGGGATGTTCGATGGGATGAGACGGCGCATCGTCTGCATGTGGTTTCCCCGGTTGGCGAGCGACCGGGCACTGCGCAGGCGCGCGGTTGAGGGGCCGTTCGCGCTGCCCTTCGCGCTGGTGCAGAAGCAGGCCAGCGCCGACCGGCTGGTCTGCCTGAACGCCGCCGCCGAGACGCTCGGCCTGCACCGCGGCATGGCGCTGGCGGATGCGCGGGTCTATTCCCCCGCCCCCTCCCCCCCCCCCGCCGATCCACCCGCCGAGGCACGCTTTCTCGAGACCCTGCGCCGCTGGGCCACGCGCTACTGCCCCTGGGTGGGACGCGACGGCGGGGACGGGCTGGTGCTCGACGTCACCGGCGCCACCCACCTGCACGGCGGCGAGGCGGCGATGCTCGACGACATGCGCACCCGCGCCGCCCGGTCCGGGCTGGCGCTGCGGGCCGGGCTCGCCGACACCCGCGGCGCGGCCTGGGCGCTGGCGCATCACGGCGAGGGCATCGCCGCCCCCGGCGACACGCTCACGGCCCTGGGTCCGCTGCCCGTCGCCGCCCTGCGCCTACCCCCCGACACGGTCACCGCGCTGCAAAGGCTCGGGCTGCGCCTCGTGGCCGACCTTGCCGCCGCGCCGCGCGCGCCGCCCGCGCGCCGCC
>NZ_JAATOS010000771.1:0-1275 GCF_011806505.1 Salipiger sp. HF18
GGTCGGACACGTCGGAGAGAAGCGGCGGATAGGCGGGCTCGCCACGGAAGACCAGCACGGCGCCATGGCCGCGTGCGGCCTTGACCTCGGCTAGGGCGACGCCTTCGGGGCAGACGTGGTAATTCTCGACCCCGGCGGCGGCGGCCACCTGCGGCAGCGCGTCGAGCGCCGCCAGCGCGGTGCCGTGTTCGGAAAGCAGTCGCCAGAAAGTCGCGGGACCGACGCGGCGGGAGCGCAAGAGACGGAGCCAGGCGAACCGGTCGTCTTCCGAGGTGGGTGGGAGTGGGGGGTGAGTGGAAGATGAGCTGTTGCTGTCCTCGGCCATCCTGAACCCCGTCTGCTTGCTGAGGAATCCTTAGCCCAGACGTCCTTAATGAGAGGTAAACCAAGACCCTCCCGGCGGACGGTTTTCTCGGGCCCTGCGACAATGGCCTGATAACGAAGGAAAGTTTCGCAGGGGCGACACCCGCCCATGGACAGGGAAGGCATGGCAGCCGGCCCGGGTGGGGCCGACAACCGCCGAATCCCCGGCGCCCGAGTCGCGGCTCAGGCGGCGGCGCCGCCCACGGTCAGCCCGCCGATCATCACCGTCGGCTGGCCCACGCCCACCGGCACCCACTGCCCCTGCTTGCCGCAGTTGCCCATCCCCGGGTCGAGCGCCATGTCGTTGCCGAGCGCGCGGATCTGCTGCAGCGCGGTGGCGCCGTCGCCGATCAGCGTCGCGCCCTTCACCGGCGCGCCGACCTTGCCGTCCTTGACCCGGTAGGCCTCGGTGCAGGAGAACACGAACTTGCCGTTGGTGATGTCGACCTGCCCGCCACCGAAGCCCACCGCCCAGATGCCGTCCCTGAGATCGGCGACGATGTCGGCGGGGTCGGTCTCGCCGCCCAGCATGTAGGTGTTGGTCATGCGCGGCATCGGCGCGTGGGCATAGCTCTCGCGACGGCCGTTGCCGGTCGGCTCCACGCCCATCAGGCGGGCATTCTGGCGGTCCTGCATGTAGCCCACGAGGATGCCGTCCTCGATCAGCACGTTCTTGCCCGAGGGCGTGCCCTCGTCGTCGACGGTGATCGAGCCGCGCCGGTCGGGGATGGTGCCGTCGTCCAGCACCGTGACCCCGGGCGCCGCGACGCGCTGGCCCATGAGCCCGGTAAAGGCCGACGAGCCCTTGCGGTTGAAGTCGCCCTCGAGCCCGTGGCCGATGGCCTCGTGCAGCAGGATCCCCGGCCAGCCCGGCCCGAGCACGATGTCCATGACGCCGGCGGGCGCGGGTTC
>NZ_JAATOS010000077.1:0-14149 GCF_011806505.1 Salipiger sp. HF18
GGGCAAGCACGACCTTCTGGAGCTTCTGGATGATCGTATCGGTGAACGCGCGACCATCGTTTGCGGCCAGCTGCCAGTCGAAAACTGGCATGCCTTCATTGATAACCCGACGATCGCGGATGCGATCCTTGATCGACTGACCAGCGCCGCGCATCGCATTGAACTATCAGGCCCATCCTTGCGACGAAAGGCAATCTGACTCCTTTGTCGGTTAGTGTCAGTGCGGGTGAACAGGGCTGTCGCTTTTGATTGCCCGCATATGATGACACGCCCTGATCGCGCATGTCGGTTTAGGTGACCACCAGCAGCAGGAAGGACCGTGGCCAGTTTCCGGATGGTCTGAGCGGTTGTGGCGAGGAGAAATTCGTCGTTTGCGCCGCATGGGCCGCGTAATCGGAGCCGGTTGAGGCCGAGGATCCGCCTAAGATAAGCAAAGAGCATCTCGACCTTCTTTCGGAGCTTCATCGAGATCACGTATTGGTCGGTCTTGGCGATCTCGCGGGCGACCTGCCGGGCATCTTCATGTTCTTCACGAGGAATGGATCTGGCATCTGCGTCCGGGCAGCATTCTGCCTTGGACGGGCAGGCCTGACAGGCCAGTTTCAGGGCACGGTATTTCGCTCTGCCCTGTCCGGTCGGCCCACGGTTCGGGTCGGAATAGTTCCGGCGGAACGGCTTCAGAGTTTGGCCTTCGGGGCAGATCTATTGGTCGTTCTCGGCATCCCACCCGAAGTCCGCCCGGCTCCACGTGCCATCGGTGCCCTCGGACTTGTCCAAGACCGGAATGTGTGGTGCGATTTTGCGCTCGACCAGCCAGCCCAGCATCGGCCCGGTGCCGCAGGCGGTGTCCGCGATCAGGCGCTCGGGGTGAAGGTCGAACCTGGCCTTTACGCGCTCCAGCATGGTCCTGATCGAACCGACCAATGCCTGCCGGATCGACCAGGTGGCCTCCACCTCCACGATGACGCCATGGTTCGTGTCGATCAGGTAGTTGTCGGAATAGCTGAAGAATGCCGGGCCCTTGCGAGCTGCCGTCCACTGGCTTGCCGGATCCGAGTGGGAGGTGAACTTCGGCTGGACCTCGCTAGCGGCACCAAACGCGGCCTCGTCCAGCGTCTCTGGATACTCGCGAACGGCCCGCGGGGCATCAACGGCCATCCTTTGCCCGCTGACCAAGCCCTCTTCGATGCACCGACCGACGGTCGTATCGAAAAAATGCCGCAGCAACTCGCTCTCACGGAACCGACCGTGCCGGTTCTTCGAGAAGGTCGAGTGATCCGGGACCCGGTCACTCAGATCCAAGCGGCAGAACCAGCGATATGCCAGCTTCAGATGCACCTCCTCGCACAGCCGCCGCTCCGACCGGATGCCGAAGCAATACCCAACAAGCAGCATCCGGATGAGGAACTCGGGATCGACGGAAGGCCGCCCGGTATGGCTGTAGAAATCGGCGAGGTAGGCACGGAGGCCAGACAGATCCACGAACCGGTCGATGGAGCGCAGGAGGTGGCTCTGGGGCACATGATCCTCGAGCGAGAGCTCTTAGAACAGCGCCGGCTGCGCCTCCTGCCGCGGTCCCATCATCGCCAGTCCTCCCACCCAATGCGGGAATTGAATCAGCCGCAAGCGCTTCGATCAAGGGCGAGTTTTTCAACGAAATACGCCCTATGTGGCCGTCGGCCCCAATGCCCACCGCCGCCTTCTACCAAAACAAGCTGATAAAGCTCTGCAATTGTCGTTGCCAGACGACTTACCTGAACTTGCATTGCGCCTGCTGCTTGCAGGAGGCGCCCCATTCGCGTTTTAACAATGCGTACTGCATGGTGTTCTCGTAGACAGGCTGGCCGGCATCGTCGTTCTGGAAGGAAATGTAGTCCAGAAACAGCCCCTCCCGTCGCATTCCCAACCGTTCGCAAAGCTTCTGCGAGGGCACGTTGTGATCTTCGACATAGGCATAGAGGCGGCGCATGTCTTGGGCCTCAAACAGATCGGCAAACAGAGCGTGTGCAGCCTCAAATGCATAGCCCTGTCCTGAAAACGCCGGATTGAAGTTCCAGCCAACCGAGACCGTGTCCCCCTCGGGATGTGCGAAGAGGTCTCCGATGAGCTGGTCGCTGTCCTTGAGGCAGACGGCGATCTGGGTGTCGTCCGCGGCGCGCCGGTCGGCCTCGGCCAGGGCGGCATCCATGTCCCGCAGGGTCAGCGACAGAAAGCAGCTCGCGACCGGAGAGGCCAGATATGCCAGCAGCCCGCCCGCATCCTCGCGGCGGAAGTTTCGAAGAACGAGGCGTTCGGTTTCGATCGGCTTCATGGATGTCCCTTTCGGCCCGGGGTTCAATGGGTCGCGGCGTCGGCGGACGGGCGGTGCCCTGCAAGGGTGATCCAGACAGCCCCCGCCAGGGCCATGATCACGGCGGCCGCGCTGGTCAGCAGGACGGCATGGGTCTGGCTGAAGGCCGCTTTGCCGGCGGCGATCAGTGCCGCGCCCTGGTTTTCCGGCAGCCCCGCGGCGACGATGTAGGCGTCGCCTATGCTGCGGGAGGCCGCGGCGGCCAGATCGGAGGGCAGCTCTGCCGGCATCTCGATGGCGCCTGCGAAGGTGCTGGCCATGAAGACGCCGAAGACGGTGATGCCAAGGCCCGTGCCCAGCTCGTATCCCGTGGCCTCCAGCGATCCCGCTGCGCCGCCATCCTCGGCCTCGACCGCGCCCATGATCGCGATCGAGGATGCGGTCAGCCCGATGCTGAGCGTCAGGCCCAGAAGGGCCAGCACAGCGGGGACATGCCAGCCGGGATCGTGGAAATCCTGATAGGCCAGAAACAGCAGCGACAGCGCCCCCAGGGCGAGCGACAGGGCCGCCACCAGGCGCAGGCCGAAGCGGTTGGACAGCCAGCCCGCTATCGGCCCGCCCACGGCCGCTGCCGCCATGATCGGCACCATGAACAGCCCGGCCTCGAGCGGCGTCTTGCCCAGCACGAATTGCAGCTCCTGCGCCAGGGTCAGCTCGACCCCGGCCAAGGCACCCGAGGCCACCAGCGCCATCATCAGCCCCGCCAGGATGGCGGGATGCGACAGCAGCGACAGGTCCAGCATCGGCGCCGCGGCGCGCAGCTGCTGGCGCACGAAAACCACAAGAAGGGCCGCGCCGCCCGCAAGCACGGCGCCCGTCACCACGGGCGGATGTTTGGCGCCGAAGCCCGCCTTGATGCCATAGACCACCCCAATCATCCCCGCGATCAGCAGCAGCGCCTGGCCGAGGGGCCAGGGACCCGGGCTCACGCGCTCGGCCCGGGGCAGCAGCAGGAAGCAGGCCGGGGCCACGACCAGCATGACAGGCACATTGATCAGGAAGACCGACCCCCACCAGAATTGCTCCAGCAGCGCGCCGCCGACCACGGGACCCATGGCTGCGCCCGCGGCCCCGACCGTCCCCCAGAGCCCGAGCGCCATGGCCCGTCCGCCCGGATCCTCGAAGGTCTTGCGGATGAGCCCCAGCACACAGGGCATGATCATCGCCCCGCAAAGGCCGAGGCGGCGGCGAAGACGACCAGCCCGCCCAACAGGATCCGCCGGTTGCCGACCCGGTCCGACAGCGTGCCCATCGGCACAAGCAACCCCGCCATCAGCAGCGGATAGATGTCGATGATCCACAGCACCTCGGTCGACGAGGCACGCAGGGCTTGGGTCAGACTGGGCACCGCGACATGCAGGATGGTCATGTCCAGCACAACCGGGAGGAAGGCCAGCATCACTGCCAGCAGGACCAGCCAGCGCTTGGGATCGGGACGTGGGGTGGTCATCGCGCGCCTGTTGAGTCTTCGGACAGATGTTGATTTAAATACATACGTATGGATTGCAATAGCTCGGAGGAAGCGATGGGCCGGACGGCGAGGATCACCCGCGACGGGCTGCTGAACGTGGCCGAGGACATCGTGCGCAGCCGTGGCGGGGCCGCGCTGACCATTGGCGCTCTGGCGCAGGCCGCGGGCGTGTCCAAGGGCGGGGTGCAGTATTCCTTCGCCAGCAAGGACGCGATCGTGCGTGCGCTGATTGACCGCTGGACCGCGCAGTTCGACGAACTGCTGGGCGACCCACCGCCCGAGGACCCGGTGCGCTTCGTGCGGCGCTACATCGCGGCGACACGCGCCTCGCAGCAGGCGCTGAACGCCAAGATGGCGGCGCTGCTGGTCAGCTATCTGGAGGACCCGGCAAACTTGCGGGAGACCCGCGACTGGTATCGCGGGGTTTTCGCCCGCCTGTCCGGTGATGGGCCGGAACCCCGCGCCGCCCGCGTGGCCTTCCTGGCAGTCGAGGGCCTGTTCCTGATGCGGATCAACGGCTTGAACGATGAGAAAAGCTGGGCGGAACTGCTGGATGACGTTGAGGAGATCTTGCAGACGTTGGTTGGAACACCGGAGTAGTGAACCTCATCGACGGCCGAAGCTGCAAGTGCCGAACCCACAGCCTGGCAGCCGTTCCTTGGTTCTTCGAAGAACGGCTGCCAGGCCAATTGTATTGACACGTCGATAGCGGTACGGCAACTGCGAGTATGATATAAAATTATAAAAATCATACTCGGAGGTGCCATGTTCTCGCGTCGCTCATTCTTGTCTTTGCCCGTTCTGGGTGCCGTCATCTCATCGCCACTCGGCAGCGTCGCAGCTGGCCGCAGCGCGGCCGAGCGCCTGCGCTTCGCCTGGCCATCGAACGTCGGACCTTTGAATCCGCATCTTTATTCGCCCAACCAGATGTTCGCTCAGAACATGGTGTACGAACCTCTGGTCCGCTACCGGGAAGACGGTCAGGTCGTGCCCTGGCTCGCGGCCTCCTGGAGCATCTCGGAAGACGGGCGCACCTATACGTTCGAGCTGCGCGAGGGCGTCATGTTCTCGAATGGTGAACCGTTCGATGCAGCTGCGGCGAAGGCCAATATCGACGCGGTACTCGCCAATCGTGCGCGGCATGCCTGGCTGGAGTTGGCCAACCAGATCGTTGGCGCCGAGGTGGTCGCGCCGATGACGCTGAAGCTGTCGTTGAAGGATCCGTATTATCCTGCCCTGCAGGAGCTCGCGCTGCCGCGTCCGTTCCGCTTCATCGCGCCGTCGCAATTCATTCACGGCGGCACGGAGGACGGGATCGTCGCCCCGGTGGGGACGGGGCCCTGGATGCTGATCGAAAGCTCGCTAGGGGAACGCGATCTTTTCTCCCGCAATGACCGCTACTGGGGCGATGCCCCTGCCTATGCCGAGGTCGAAGTGCAGGTCATTCCCGATCCCAATACCCGCGCGATTGCCCTGCGGACCGGACAGATCGATATGGTTTACGGGGTCGAGGGGCCGCTTTCGCCGGACTCTTACGCTGAGTTCGCGGCCATGGGAGACTTCACCACCGGACTGTCCGCGCCGATGGAGACCAGCGATCTGGCGCTGAATACCGCGCGGGGGGCGACGCGGGATCTGTCCGTGCGCCGGGCGATCAATCACGCCGTCGACAAGGGCGCCTTGATCGCGCTGATCCTGCATGGCACGGAGCGGCGGGCCGACACGCTGTTCGCGCCCAACGTGCCCTATGCCGACATCGGGCTCGAACCCTATGCCCATAACCCGGAGCAGGCGCGGAAGATCCTGGAGCAGGACGGCTGGACCGTGACGGGCGAGGGGCAGCCCCGGACGAGGGATGGCGCGCCTCTGATCCTCGACCTCTGCTTCGTCGGCACCGATGCCGTGGCCAAGGCGAAGGCCGAGATATTGCAGGCAGATCTCGCTTCCGTCGGGATCGGTATCAATCTGATCGGAGAAGAGGAAAGCAGCATCTACGCCCGCCAGCGCGATGGCAGATTCCACCTTATCTTCAACCGCACATGGGGTGCCCCCTATGACCCGCATGCCTTCCTCAGCTCCATGCGCGTGCCGTCCCATGCCGATTATCAGGCCCAGCTGGGTCTGGCGGACAAGGCGGAGATCGACCGGAAGATCGGCGAGGTCTTGATCTCCACCGACGAGACGCAGCGGGCCGACCTTTACCGGGACCTTCTGACGCGCTTCCATGAGGAGGCAGTGTACTTGCCGCTGACCTATGCCACGGCAATGGCGGTGGCCCGGCCCGAGGTGGGGCCATTGGCCTTCGGTGCCATGTCGAGCGAAATCCCCTTCGAGAAACTGACGCCGGATACCTGATCCTCCATGACTGCCTATATCCTGCGCCGACTGCTTCTGATCGTGCCGATGCTTTTCGGTGCTTCTCTGGTGATCTTCCTGATGCTCCGCCTCGGGCCGAGCGATCCCGCCCTCGACTACCTGCGCCTGTCTAAGGTTCCGCCCACGCCACAGGCGCTGGAGGAGGCCCGCCGGTTCCTTGGCCTCGACCTGCCGCTCAGCACGCAATACCTGAACTGGATCGGCCGCGCGCTGGCCGGAGACTTCGGCACATCCTACGCGCTGCAGCGGCCTGTCTTGCCCGATATCCTGCATTTTCTGCCAGCGACACTGGCGCTGGCAGGCACGGCGCTCGCCTTTACGATGATTATCTCAGTGCCGCTCGGGATATGGGCCGCGCGGTATCGGGACCGCTGGCCCGATCATGCAGTGCGGCTGATTGCCTTCCTCGGGGTCTCGATGCCGAACTTCTGGCTCGGCTTTCTTCTGGTCATGGTGTTCTCGGTCCATCTCGGCTGGCTCCCTCCGATGGGCCGCGACGGGCCGCCCAGCCTGGTGATGCCGGTCATCGCCGTGGCTTTCATGTCACTTGCGATCAACGCGCGGCTCTTGAGGGCCTCGATGCTGGAGGTGGCAGGCCAGCGCCATGTCCGCTACGCGCGTCTGCGCGGCCTCTCTGACCGGGTCGTCGAGCGGCGCCACATCCTGCGGAATGCATGGTTGCCGATCATCACCGCCATGGGGATGCATGTCGGCGAGCTGCTTGGCGGCACGCTGGTGATCGAGACGATCTTCGGCTGGCCCGGCGTCGGCCGCTATGCGGTCTCGGCGATCCTCAACCGGGATTACCCGGTGATCCAGTGCTTCACGCTTCTGATGGTGGTGATCTTCGTGCTCTGCAATCTCCTTGTCGACATTGTCTATGCGCTGGCCGATCCACGCATACGCCGCAGCACAGGAGATACCGCATGACCCCCGTGTCTTCTGGAAACTCGCGGGGAATCCGGCCCCTGAACCCCGCCCGGCGGTTCCGACTGGGTCTGTTGTGGATCGCAGGATCTATCGTCTTGCTGCTCGCCGTGGCGGCACTCGCAGGTCCGTGGCTCGTGCCGCATGATCCCAATGCGGTTGATCTGGCCACCCGTCTTCAGCCAGCCGGCAGTGCGGGTCACCTGCTGGGGACGGACCATCTGGGGCGAGACATCCTCTCACGCCTGATCGCCGGCACCAGGGTCTCGCTCGGATGCGTCATGATCACTCTCGCCATCATCCTGGGCATTGGGCTGAGCCTCGGCGGCATCGCAGGTTATGCAGGCGGGCGGGCCGATCAGGTGATCATGCGCGTGGCCGATGTATTCATGACCTTCCCGACCCTGATCCTTGCCCTCTTCATGATCGGGATGCTGGGGAACGGGCTCGTCAATGTCATCATCGCGATCGCGCTGTCGCACTGGGCCTGGTACGCGCGCATCACCCGGGGCATCGTGCTGTCGATGCGCCACCGGGATTTCCTGCGCGCCGCGCAGCTTTCCGGTGCCGGACGCTTCCGCATCTTCGTCGAGCATCTGCTGCCGGCAACCTTCTCGCAGATGATCGTGCTGGCCACGCTCGATATCGGGCACATGATGCTGCATGTGTCGGGCCTGTCATTCCTCGGGCTGGGCGTTCAGGCCCCGACGGCGGAGTGGGGCGTGATGATCGCGGATGCGCGGCAGTTCGTCTGGACCTCGCCGATGCTGATCTTCTGGCCAGGGCTGGCGCTGTTCCTGTCCGTCATGGCCTTCAACCTGCTGGGCGACGCGTTGCGCGATCGTCTGGATCCGCATCTGAAGGGGGCGCACGCATGACCCGGACGCTGCATATCGCGAACCTGAGCGTCTCGACCGGAGGGCGCGAGCCGACGCAGATCCTCTCCGGTCTGGACGTTACCGTGGCTTCGGGCCGTGTGCTGGCGCTGGTGGGGGCAAGCGGTTCGGGAAAATCCACCGCCTGCGCCGCCGCCCTTGGTATCGCCGCGGGCAACCTGAATGTCAGCGGGCAGGTCTACCTTGATGGCACACCTGTCCGGCCCGCCAGCCTTCGGGGGCGGCGGGTTGCGTCGATCCTGCAGAACCCGCGCAGCGGCTTCAACCCGCTGCGCTCGATGCGCGACCATCTGCGGGAAACGATGGTTGCGCTGGAGAAGGACTGGGACGAGGCTGCAGCCAGGGAGGTGCTCGAAGACGTCGGGCTGGAAGATCCGGCGCGCATCCTCGATCTGCATGCTTTCGAGATGAGCGGCGGCATGCTGCAGCGCATGGCCATCGCGATCGCGCTGCTGAGCCGGGCGGAGTTCCTCTTTGCGGATGAGCCGACGACGGATCTCGACCTCGTTGTGCAGGCGCGCATTCTGGATCTGCTGGCGAAGATGCGCGACCGCAGGGGGCTCGGACTGCTGCTGATCACCCATGACATGGGCGTTGTCGCGCGACTGGCCGACGAGGTGGCGGTGCTTGATGCGGGACGGCTGGTCGAACAGGGGCCGGTCGGGCAGATCTTCCACGCGCCCCGCCATCCGGTCACGCGGATGCTGATTTCCGCGCACCTTGCCCTCTATGGTCTGGAGCTTTCCGCATGAGCCTGATTTCCGCCCGCAACCTGACGCATCGCTATGTCAGCCGAAGTCTTCTCGGGGGCACACGCCAGCGCACTGCCGTGTCGGACATCTCGCTGGAGATCGGGCAAGGCGAGACGGTGGCGTTGCTTGGTCGCTCCGGCTGTGGCAAGAGCACCTTGGCCCGCCTGCTGTGCGGTCTCGAGACGCCGACGGCAGGCGAGGTCCTGTTCGAGGGGCGTTCCCTGCGCAGTCTGACGGCCAGGGAACGGCAGGGAATGCGCCGTGCTGTACAGATGGTGTTTCAGGATAGCCCCGAAGCCACCAATCCCCGCCTGACAGTGGGCCGGATCATTGCCGAGCCGCTGCGCCATCTGACACCTCTGACCGGCGCAGAGCGGCGGGACAGGGTCGCGACATTGCTGGCGCAGGTGGAGCTGCCGGTGGCGATGGCCGATGCGCGCCCCGGACAGTTGAGCGGCGGGCAGTTGCAAAGGGTCTGCATCGCGCGCGCGCTGGCGCCGTCGCCGCGCCTTCTGATCCTTGACGAGGCGGTTTCCAACCTCGATCTCCATCTGCAGGCCGTCACTCTGGACCTCATCGCGAGAATTCGGGAGTCGACCGGCATCGCCTGCCTTTTTGTCACCCACGACCTGAGGCTGGTCGAGCGTTTCGCGGCACGTGTGCTGGTGATGGCAGAGGGGCGTCTTGTCGAGGAGGCCGCTTCCGGCAGGCTTTCGGCCCTTGCGCATCCAGCATCGCGGGCGCTCCGAGAGGCGATCCTTCCGCCTTATCCGCGATCTATCTCGGAAATCCCGGCTTGACGGTCAGATGGCTGTGCGGACGCGACGCGGGATCATGAGCGTGGACATGGGTCCTGTCTTCTTCGTCGACCGGGATCAGCGATAGGGACCCATGTGCCACGCCGCGTTCCAGGAACAGCGCCTCTGCCGCCGAAACCAGCACACCGAGCGGGCCTCGGGTCACTTCGACCTCCAAGGCCGTCGTGTGATCGAGGGGTATGGAAAGGGCAGCCACATGTCGGTCATGTCCGTCAAGCCGTCTTTGCGCCAGCCGCGCGCCAAGGCTTCGGACGGATTGATCGACCGTATAGGACGCAACGCCGAGACACGGCGACTGTTCCGGCACCCCGTCGTGGTTGCGTGTCATCGCGCGCCGAATGAGATCCCGGATCGCCTCCGAGCGGTTTCCCGCACCGCTTTCGGACATCAGGGCGTCCAATGCGTCTGCGATGTCATCGGACAAAGTGATCGTGACTCTTTGCATGCATCCTCGTCAGCTGAAACGCGACATGAAACCTCCCCTACGTGGTATGGCATCAAGTCTTGATGCGCGTATGCCATAAAATGCGAGATGTATTCCACAAGCCTATGTCTCCCGTTGCACAGGGCATGCATCCTGAAAAAATGGTTTCCCGCGCGCGACATATCGCAATCACAATGTTTGCCGTACTGCTTCTGGCAGTCGGAAGCATTGCTTCCGCGCGGATGATGGCGCCCGACGAAAACACCATCATCCGCGCCGAGGTTGCTGCGCTTGGATTGTCGCCCGACGACATCTGCGGTGACCATTTCGGACACGAGCATCGCTGCCCATTCTGCCATCTGACCTGCATTGTTGCAGAAATCCGGCTTGAGGCGTGACGTCCCCTTACCCCGCTGACGTCATGCCACGCGTTCGATCTCGGCGGTGCCGAGGGCCGAGAAGCGGTTCATGAGGGCGATACGGATGTGGATCTCGGCGGTCTGGCGGTCGGGGTCTCTCGCGGCGATGCGCTCGCCGAAGGCTTTCAGGCAGCGCATCCACTGCCCGGCAGGGCATTGCGCAGCAATCTGCCGAGAGGGGGCGGTGACGGTGCCGATCTGCTCGCCCACCGGGATCTGGCTCAGCAGGTCTGGCAGCACGGGGCTGTCCACTGTCCGACAGTGGTTAGCGCCGCACAACCACGAGAGAGGCCGTCGCGGCCGGGAGTGAATTCCACGGCGCGGATGTCCGAAGTGGCCGGATCCATGGCCAGATGGACCTTGCGCCACTGCCGCCGGCCCTGCGGGCCATACTTGCGGGCCTGCCCTTCGCCGTCGCCGAGGAACTTGATGCCGGTGCTGTCCGTCACCCGGCAGGGTATCACGCAGTGATGTCCCGAGAGGGCACGAGCAGGTTCAACGGCCCGTCAGCACGGCGATAGGGGATCTGCACGGCCAGGGTTTTCTGCCTGCGGCACAGGGCGGAGAAGTCCGGTACGGGCCAGTCCAGCCCCGCTAACCCGAGCAGGCTGGCTACAATCCCGGCGGTCTGGCGCAACGCTAGCCTGAACAGAATTCTGATCCCCTTTCGGGACCTTGTTGCACAAGGCCCTGTCGGGCAGTGGACAGGCAGAGCTGGATAGTGGCATCGGAAAAGACCGGCGGGCGTCCCGGCCGCCCGTCACGCGGGGCGTGCCAGATCATATCCTTGTCCACCCAACCTCTCGGGACATTGCCGCGCAATGCCCTGTCGGTCAGTGGATCAGCAGAGACCCCCGCTTGCGCAGCGACGCGTTGTCGCTGGACCAGGTCGTCGTACGATAGCGGGCAGGAGGTGGCTTGCTCATGCAGCCCATTTAACCGCATGGCTTCGCAAAGTGAATCCGCTGGCATCAGAGATATGCAACAACGCCCCTCGGGGGCATGGTTAACATCAGTGTAAGGGGGCACTTATGGATGCCGATCGCCCCGCGGCTGGGTCAATTTTGCATGCTGGTTCACAGCCAGTTCTTCCAGCTCGCGCGATGCCGTGCGGTCTGTTCGAGGGACGGCTCCCCTGCGTCAGTGTAGACTCTCGCCATCTTGGCATCCTTGATATGATAGCAGCTGATATAGCTGTCGGTGCTGGTCTCGGCCCCTTTGTTGGAAGAGCAGGCCGCCACCATCGTGGCGGCTCTGCGACCCCCTATGCCGCCCTCTGAGCATTAGAGACCAATCGACTTAGCCAAAAGGAAGCCTCAATAGCCGTTAGCCGATCCGTCGTCGGCCAGCGCCAATCGTGCCGCGCCGGTCAGCAGGGTAACGTCGCTCGGGCCTACGACGAACCCGTAGCCCTGCTGTCGCAGGTTCTCGAACCCCTCTGGGCCAAGGATGGTGCCCAAGGGAATGCCGCAATCGCGCGCGGCGGCCTCGGCGCGGGCCTTCAGGGCCATCGGCTCTTCTTCCCGGTCCCGGCAAAGATAGCCGATCGAGCCCGCCAGGTCGTTCGGCCCGATGAAGATCGACGTACAGGCGGGCAACGAGGCGATGCGGGCCAGATCCTCCACCGCGCTGGCATGTTCGCATTGTAGCATCAGGCAGAGCTCTTCATGGGCAGATTCTGTGTAGTCCGCCCGCGCGCCATAGTCTGAGGCCTTCACCAGCGGTGAGGCAAAGCTGCGGTGTCCCCGGGGCGGGAACAGGCAGGCCTCGGTCACGGCCTTTGCAATCTGGTAGCTGTCGACATGGGGCACGACGAGCGTGCGGAACCCCCGGTCAAGCACCTTTTGCAGGGTCGAGGCGGAGGTATCGGGCACGCGCAGCACCACCTCTCCACCGGCCAGCTCGACCGCGCGGGCCATGGCGACCCAATCTACCAGCCCTCCGAGGCCATGTTCGCCGTCGATCAGGATGGTATCCCACCCTGCCCGCACCATGGCCTCGCAGACGTCGGGGCTGCCGAAGTGGGCCCAGGCCGCCTTGATGAACTCACCGGTCGTCAACCGGGTCTTCAGGGAATGTGTCATGTCAGGTCTCCGGGGTCAGTCCAGCAGTCGTGGCAGCATCAGGGCGATCTGCGGGAAGGCGATCACCAGGGCGAGGCCGGTCAGCTGGATCAGGACGAAGGGAAAGATGCCCTTGTAGATGTCGGTGATCCTCACCTCGGGCGGCGCACTGCCCTTGAGGAAGAAGAGTGCGAAACCGAAGGGAGGGGTCAGGAAGCTGGTCTGGAGGTTCACCGCCACGATCACGGCGAACCAGAACAGCATTTGCGAGCGCTGATCGCCGATCGGCAGGTTCTCGATCCCCAGCACCGGAGCGAACTCCTGCGCCATGCCGGCAATGACTGGAGCGAAGACCGGCAGCACGATCAGCGTGATCTCGAGCCAGTCGAAGAAAAAGCCCAGGAAGAAGATCAGCGTCATCAGCAGGATCAGGAAGCCCCAGTGGCTGAGGTCCATCCAGGCGATGAAATCCAGGATCAGGTCTTCGCCATATAGCGCGCGGAACGTGTAGGAGAAGGCCGTCGCGCCCGCCATGATCAGGAAGATCATGGCAGAGGTCGAGGCCGTATCGACGCAGACTTCATTCAGGATCTTGCCTGTCAGGCGCTTGTTGAAAAACGCCAGCAGCATGGCCCCGAAGGCCCCGATGCCCGCAGCCTCGGTCGGCGTAGCCCAGCCCGCGAAGATGGAGCCCAGAACAAGGGTGATCAGGATCACCGGCGGCACGAAGCCCTTCAGCATCAGGCGCACGATGTTTGCGGCGCCGATCTCTCCCGCGGAGCGGGCGATCTTGGGCGCGCGATCCGGTTTGAAGATGCCGATAAAGATGATGTAGACGCAGTAGAGACCAGCCAGCAACAGCCCGGGCACGACGGCCGCAAGGAAGAGGTCCCCTACCGGGATCGCCATCAGGTCCGCCATCATCACCAGCATGATCGACGGCGGGATCAGGATGCCCAGCGTCGCCGAAGACGCAACGGTGCCCGAAGCAAGCCGCTTGTCGTAGCCCGCATCCAGCATTGCCGGCAGCGCCATCATCGTCAGCATGACGACCGAGGCGCCGATGATGCCGGTCGTGGCGGCCATGATGGTCCCGAGAAGGGTCACCGCCAGGCCCAGGCCGCCGGGCACCTTGGCCAGGATCAGCTGGAGCGCACGCAGCAGTTCAGACGCGACGCGGGATTTCTCCAGCATGATCCCCATGAAAACGAAGGCCGGCACGGCGACCAGCACCTGGTTCACGGCCGCCGTCTGCCAGAGGCGGTCGGCGTAGAGGAAGAGTTCGTTCACCGACATCAGGTCCAGCCCGATGCCCGCCATCGTGAAGAGCAGCGCCAGGCCACCCAGCGTCAGGCCGACCGGGAAGCCCAGGAACAGCGACAGCGCCAGCACCAGGAACATGTAGCCGCCGATGTAGTCGTAGAGGTGCCACTTGATCGCTTCGATCATGCTTCAGCCTTCCGCTCGGAGATGGCCGCAGGCGCAATACCCAGCATGCCCAGCCGTTTCCCTGCTTCCCGGCGCAGCGGGGCGGGGCCGCTCAGGAACAGCCCCAGTCGGATCAGCGTCGACAGCAGCGCCATGAGCAGCACCGTGGCGCCAAGCGGCACGAAGGACTTGATGATCCAGCGATGCGGAATGCCGGTCATGGCC
>NZ_JAATOS010000772.1:0-1270 GCF_011806505.1 Salipiger sp. HF18
ACCATGGCCAGCCGCTCGGCGCTCGAGCCGTAGATCTGGCTGGCGTCCCACCAGTGGGTCTCGGCATTGGTGTAGGCGGGGGGGCGCCCGGCGTCGCCGTCGCCGGCGGGCGAGAGCGTGGTGGCGGGCACCTGCATCGGGCCGTCCCAGTCGTCGCCCTCGGGGAGCGGGATGTCGTGCAGCCGGTTCTTGTCGTTCGACCCGTGCGACAGCCAGTCGTGCACCATGAACTGGATCCACGCCGCCGCCAGTACGTTGAGATGCGGCACCGGGGTAAAGTCGCCGCGCGCCAGAAGCCGGTTCGACACCAGACGGGGAGAGGGGGTCAGCAGCGCCTCGCCGGTCTCGCCGAACGCCGCCTCGGGCTTCACGTTGCGACCGAAGCGCGTGCCGGCCATGCCCATCCAGGGCGCGCCGAGGTCGTTGTAGCTGCCATCGGCGGTGCGGAAGTTCACCGGGTCGTCGACGGGCTCGGGCGTGGGCGGGTTGGTCTCGAGGTCGATGAGGTTGCCCTGCCGCAGGTTCTCGCGGTGGCCGAGAATGATCATGATCGCGGGCACGAAGGGGAATTTGAACCAGACACGGCGGGATTCCGTCGCGCGGGCGAGCGTTCCGAGCAATGACATGTCGCTTCCGATCAATATGGGCGCGAAAAATACCACACCGTAACACGTTCTGGGTGAGTCTCCAAAGCTCGCCGTCACCCGAACCGTTGACGCGGTCGCGCGGGCCGGCGGCGGTCCGGCGATGCCCGGGTCAAGTTGGGCCCAAGCCGGGGTCGAGACAGGGGGAAACGCCTTGCCAGCGTGGCGGCGCTTGCCTATCACGGCGGCTTTCTCGAACAGGGCGGTCCGGCATGATCACGCTAGCGATAGACTTCGGCACATCGAACTCGGCGGTGGCTCTGCCGCACGGCGCCAGCGTCTACCGCGTGCCGCTGGAGCGGGGCAACGACACGCTGCCGACGGCGGTGTTCTTCCCCGAGGGCAGCAACCGGATGCGCATCGGAGCCTCGGCCGGCGAGGCGCTGATCTCGGGCGAGGAGGGGCGCTACATGCGCGCCCTCAAGAGCGTCCTCGGCCTGCCGCTCCTGCACGAAAAGCGGCTGATCGGCGGCAGGCGCCAGACCCTTGCGGACATCATCGCGGCCTTTCTTGCCGAGCTGCGCGTGCGCTCCGAGGCGGCGTCCGGGCTGACCCTGCGCCGCGCGCTCTCCGGGCGGCCGGTGCATTTCCACACCGCCGATCCGGAGAAGGACGCGCAGGCCGAG
>NZ_JAATOS010000773.1:0-1266 GCF_011806505.1 Salipiger sp. HF18
GGCGGCGCCATCGGGACAATCCTCGTCGCTCTGTCGCGCGCTCTATGTCCGGAATGCGATCTGGATCGGAGCAAAGAGCGCCTGCCGCTCGGCACTGTCACCGGCGCCGGGGGCACAGCATCAAAGGAACGGGTTCACGATGCGAAGCTGCCCCTCGACCAGCAAGCCCGACTGCATGTCCTCGGAATAGAGCGTGGTGCAGCCGGCCAGCAACGCCGCTGCAACGATCATCGCGTCGTAGACCGAGAACCGGTAGCGCTCGGCCAGAGCACGGCCCACGGTGTGGGTGCGCGGCGTGAGGTCCTCGACCGTGCAGAGTTGCTCGATGCCGAGAAGAAACTCCCCGGCCTCGTCCCACGCCATCCCGGCCTTGCGGCGGCAGTTCACGAGCGCCTCGTTCAGGACTTGCACGCTGATGCGGGGCCCGCGTTGCACAAGCGCCTCGGCCCGGTCCGCCTTGGGGCCGTCGTCGAGAAGGTATAGGATGACGTTGGTGTCGAGGAACTCAGCGCTCATGCGCAGCGTCGCGGCTCAGCTGGTCCTGCGCGGGAAGCCGGCCCCGGAACCGCCGGAGCCCGCTCAGGATCTCGTCGGGCCGGGCATGGCGGGTGACCGCAAGACCGGCCTCGCCCGCGGTGAGGTCGATCTCGTCCCCTTCCTTGAGCCCAAGCTTCCGGACCAGCTCTGCGGGGAGCCTGACGGCAAGCGAGTTGCCCCATTTCGCGACCTGCATGGCGGCCTCCATGGATTTGGATATACAGAATGTCAATGTATATCCAAAACGCCGCATTTGCAATGCGTTGCCGTGCTCAGCGTGGCGCTGCCGCAGGCGAGGGACTCGTTGTCCTGCGGAACGTCAAGGACCTTCGAGGCGTCCGAAGCGCCGGGTCTCGTCTGGCCGGTCTGGTCTGAAGGTCGTCGAGTGCTGAAGAGGGGCTGCCGTCTTTTGTTTAAAGCCCTTCCTATCTACTGAAATGCTCCCGGTGCGGCGGGCAGGCACTCACTCTTCGCAGGACGGGAGTGCCGGCGGGGCCCACTGGGGAGGGGAAAAAGAGGGGGGGGGGGGGGGGGGGGAACCCGCGAACGGGGGAGGGGCGCCCGGGGAGCCTGACTGGCAGGGTGAACGCTCGCGAGTCGTGCCGCCTTGCTGAGGACACACGGGGCACCGCAGTCGCCCGGCGCCCGGAAGTGATGGCTTAAAGAGCTGAAATTATTAGCTATAAACTGGATCTGGAAGAAAATTCACGTTCTGCGAAAATTCCTGCT
>NZ_JAATOS010000774.1:0-1266 GCF_011806505.1 Salipiger sp. HF18
GCGCTTGCCGACCTCGCTCGAGGACACCAGCAGCAGCCGCTCGACACCGTCGAGGGCCGCGTTGAGGGCGGCGGGATCGTCATAGGAGGCGACGCGCACCGTTACGCCCTTGGCCTCGAGCGGCGCCGCCGCTTCCGCGCGACGCACCAGCGCACCGACCTCGGCCGCGGGCACCTTTGCCAGCAGCTCGTCGACCGCCAGCGTTCCGAGCTGCCCGGAGGCGCCCGTCACCATGTATTTGAGAGTTCCGGCCATGAGATGTCCTTTCCTTTGGTCTCTGCAAAGGCTATCTTTGCAACATGGTCTCGGATGTAGACCGCCTATCCGCAGCCGTAAAGGAGGCACTTTTTCATGACCAGGGAACATGAGGGTAACCCCGCCGCGCACGGGATCCTGTTGCAGATGGCAGCCTATGGCGGCGCACCCGAGGATCCCGGCATGTGCCCGATCCGCGACGTGCTCGACCGCGTGGGCCAGAAGTGGACGCTGCTGATCCTGATCGCGCTGATCTCGGGGCCGCAGCGGTTCTCGGCGCTGCAGCGGCAGGTAGGCGACATCTCGAAGCGGATGCTGACCCAGACCCTGCGCCAGCTCGAGCGCGACGGGCTGATCACCCGCGAGGTGTTTCCGACCAAGCCGCCCTCGGTGGAATACGCGCTGACCCCGCTCGGGGGCTCGGCGCTCGATCCCATCGCCGCGCTGACCGACTGGGCCGACCGCAACCACGGCCATATCCGCGCCGCGCGCGAGGCCTTCGACGCGACCGCCGCCTGACCGTCCCCGGGAACGGGACGTGACCGCGGGTCGCGGCCCGGGATTTCGCCGGCGGGCTCTTTCCCTTGCCCCGCCGCGCTGTTAGCGTGCCGCGGCAACGCAGACCGGAAAGACCAGATGCCCCATTTCAGCCGTACCGAGTCCACCTTCACCCCGCCCGTCCCGGAGGCGAAACGCTGGATCGAAGGCATCGACTTCCCGGCCGACCGGCCGCTGATCAACGTGAGCCAGGCCGCCCCCGTGGATCCGCCGCCGCCGGCGCTCCGCCGCGCCATGGCCGAGGCCATGGAAGTGCCCGAGACCCATCTTTACGGGCCGGTGCTGGGCCTGCCAAAACTGCGCGCGGCGCTGGCGAAAAGCTGGGGGGCGCATTACGACGCCGAGGTCCCGGCCGAGAGCGTGGCCATCACCGCCGGCTGCAACCAGGCCTTCGCCGCGACGCTGGCCGCGATCTGCGGCGAAGGAGATGAAGTTCTTCTCCCAACGCCTTGG
>NZ_JAATOS010000775.1:0-1259 GCF_011806505.1 Salipiger sp. HF18
GTCGCTGCGCAAGCGGGGGTCTCTGCTGATCCACTGACCGACAGGGCATTGCGCGGCAATGTCCCGAGAGGTTGGGTCGACAAGGAAATGACCTGGCTTGCGTCTCATGAATGGCGACGCAGATGGCCAGCGGTGTTTTCCGATGCAGCCATTCAGTTTTGGCTGCCCACTGCCCGGCAGGGCATCGCGAAGCGATGTCCCGCGAGGGGATCAAGATCCTGTTCAGGCTGCCGCTTCGCCAGACCGCCGGGATGGTGGCAAGCCTGCTGAAACTGGCGGGGCTGGACTGGCCAGTGCCGGATTTCTCGACGCTGTGCCGCAGGCAAAAGAACTTGGCGGTCCAGGTCCCGTATCGCCGCGCGGATGGCCCGCTGAACTTGCTCGTGCCCTCTCGGGACAATTTCTACGAAATGTCCTGCCGGGTGACAGATAGCACCGGGATCAAGCTCCTCGGCGATGGCGAATGGCAGGCACGCAAACACGGGATTCGGGGGCGACGCCAGTGGCGCAAGCTCCATCTGGCCACGGACCCGGCCACATCCGACATCCGCGCTGTGGAATTCACGCCAAGCCGCCAGGATCCCTCTCGTGGTTGTGCTGCGCAAACCACTGCCGGGCAGTGGACAGCCCCGTGCTGCCCGACCTGCTACGCCAGATCCCGGAGAGCGAACTGATCGGCACAGTGACCGCGGACGGCGTCTACGACACGCGCCGCTGCCACACCGCCTTCATCGAGCGTAACGCGGTTCCGATCATCCCGATCCGCAAGAACGGGCGGCTTTGGAAGGATGACTGCCCCGCGGCACGCGCCAGAAACGACACCCTGCGCGCTACCCGATACTATGGCCGGGCCTTCTGGAAACGCTGGACGGGCTATCACGCCCGAGGTCGGGTCGACCCGGCAGAGCCCTTCTTCGAGGGCATGTCGCTGGATGATCTCCTGCGCCCGGTCCACCTGAACCCGAACGGGCGCATTCCGACCATCGTTGATCGCGGCGCTGATGACTTCGCAGTGTTCGAGAGCGGCGCGATCCCGTGGTATCTCGCCGAGAAATACGACCGGTGGCGTTGCCACGACCCCAAGGAGCGCTCGGAGACGCTGCAACGGCTGATGTTCCAGATGGGCGGGATCGGCCCGATGATGGGCCAGGCGATGTTCTTCCAGCGGATCGCCAAGCCTAACAGGGTGCTGAAATAGTCGGGCGAGCGGAATTGTTTTCCGTCTTGCTAGGCGTGATGGCGCGATCCTCCGGCCGTTC
>NZ_JAATOS010000776.1:0-1259 GCF_011806505.1 Salipiger sp. HF18
ACATGAGCCTTGAAACCCTGGCCCGCGTCACCGACAATCCCACCGTCAGGTTGCCCGCCGTGGCATCCTGATCAGACCCGGACCTCTCCGAAGGTCGACGCTCCTACACCACGCGCGGGGGCACTATCCTATCTCGTTTCGCTTCTGGTAGACCTTCTGGGATGACTTGCAGAAAGCCCCGTATGACAAACCAAACTGGCGCGAGAAATATCAGCCACCCAAGCAAAAGCATCGCTGCGTCGAGCAGCTTCGGCCAAAGCCAGGGTGGCTGATTATCATTTTCCGGTTTCATTGGTTTGATCAGTTTAGTGGGCGGTCCTCTGCGCCTCGAAAAGCTTGCGCGAGTAGTGGTTAGTGATTGATTAACAGGGCTATGAAAAATGTTGTTCAGGTACTGGCCTGCATTGTTCCACAGAGCGACACTGACACCCAGCGTCT
This sequence comes from Salipiger sp. HF18, assembly GCF_011806505.1. NCBI lineage: Bacteria > Pseudomonadati > Pseudomonadota > Alphaproteobacteria > Rhodobacterales > Roseobacteraceae > Salipiger > Salipiger sp. HF18. The sequence continues at coordinate 439 of NZ_JAATOS010000776.1, forward strand.
CATTTCCGACAATAAGGCACGAAGTCAAAGTCGGCCCACTTCTGCCGGTCAGTCCTTGGCCGATCGCCGCGGTGCAGCTTCACCAGGCCGGCCATTCGTCCATCGCGCAGCATTTTTGGAGGATGAAGGTCGGCAGGGCGGACTTTGATGCCTTTGGGGTATGATCTCTCGAAGGTAACGCCCCCTCCCAAAGCAAACGTGGGCTCTATGTCGCTGAAAGCAGATCAGTAGGCATAGCTTCTAACGTTATTGCTTAGCCCTACCTAGTTACTGCGAAAATCGACGACCTCGTACTCTGCCCCAAACCGGCAGACCCCCTCGCTGAATTGCAGGAGCGCGACGAAAAATATTCAGTGTCCATGCAATAGCGACAGGTGTTTCTCAAGCTAGATCACTAGGCCAAGTTCGTCCGCCAAAACGTTAACGCACCTACGTAGTAAAAGATCTGACTTAACCCCAGAGTTGATTCGCGGTCCCGGTGGATGCTTGCCGGGAACTGCATCGGGCCAAAGAACTGGCGGCAATGCGTTGTCGTGACCTTCGTCGCCGGGCATTCCGACACAAAAAACATCTCTAAGCCCTTTGTTTGTGCCGCGATCAAGTTCCCGATGTTTCAAGGCTCTAGCAATCAAGTTCAGTGTCTCAAACTCGGGAGCGATACCAATAAAGCGATCGCGAACTTCCTTTGGTGTCTCGTTGTTTTCGACGGCGATCCAATCGACCATCTGATCCATCATTACGGTACACGCGCAACACAGGGCAATGGCAGACTTACTCTGATTGAAGCGCTCCCACAGAGGCAGCACCACAAGTTCAAAGAA
>NZ_JAATOS010000777.1:0-1250 GCF_011806505.1 Salipiger sp. HF18
GTGCCGGCGGCGCTGGCCACCACGATGGGCGCAAACGCGTGCAGCGCGAAGTGGCGCAGCACCACCTCGAGCCCGAAGAGCGCGCCGGCGATGGGCGCGTTGAAGCTGGCCGAGACGGCGGCGGCCACGGCGCAGCCCAGCAGGTCGCGCCCGGTGATGCCGTCGACGCGCAGCCGGTTGGCGACCCAGGACGAGATCATCGCCGCGATATGCACCACCGGCCCCTCGCGACCCGTCGAGCCACCGGTCGAGAGGGTGATCCACGAACAGAGCGCCGACGCGATTCCCGCCTTCTTCTCGACCCGTCCGTCGTTGAGCGCGGCGCCCTCAATCACGTCCGAGACCGAGCGTACCCGCCCGTCGGGGGTGAAGTACTGCAGGATCACGCCCACCACGAGCCCGCCCGCGACGGGGATCAGCAGCACCCAGACCCAGGGCAGTTCACGGGCGAAGCTGGCCAGCGTGTTGACGTCTTCCGTGCCGTAAAGCGCCGCCTGCAAGCGGTTGATGCCGAACCGGAAAATCACCGCCGAGGCACCTGCCGCCGCGCCCACGACCAGCGCGATGAGCCAGAACGTGACCTGCCCCGGAGCCTTGTGGCGCAGCATGTCCCAGCTTCGCCCGCAGGTGCCGCGCAACTCGTGCCACTGGCGGGAAAACGCCCGCAACATTCCCAGGTCCCCTTTGGCTTTCGCAGGGCGACAGGCGCGTATAAGGTCGCCCCCGAAGTCCCCGGAGGTAGCTGATGACCATCGCCAAAGCCCTTGACGCTCTTGCCCCACTCCTAGGCGAACGGCTGAGCCGGTCCAAGTCCGAACTGGCGCATCACGGACGCTCCGAGTCCTATTTCCCACAGACCGACCCGGACGCGGTGGCGTATCCCGAGACCCTCGCCGAGGTGCAGGCTCTGGTGAATATCTGCGCCGGGCACGGCTGCCCGATGGTGGGCTGGGGCGCCGGCACCTCGCTCGAGGGCCACGGACTCGCGGTGAGGGGCGGCGTGGTCGTCGACTTCTCGCGCATGAACAAGGTGCTCGAGATCCGACCCGCGGACATGGACGTGACGGTGCAGCCCGGCGTCACCCGCGAGGCGCTGAACGAGGAGCTGCGCGCCACGGGGCTGTTCTTCCCCGTCGACCCCGGCGCCAACGCGAGCCTCGGCGGCATGGCGATGACCCGCGCCTCGGGCACCACGGCGGTGCGCTACGGCACCATGCGTGACAACGTGCTGGGCCTGCAGGTGGTGCTGG
>NZ_JAATOS010000778.1:0-1242 GCF_011806505.1 Salipiger sp. HF18
ACGCGGTCCTGGGGCGGCTGCTCGACGTCACCGGCGCCACCGGTGACGGCCGCGGCGCCCTGCCCGACGACACGCCCCGTCGCCCGATCCACGCGCCCCCTCCGCCGCTCGGCGCACAGGGCGCGGGGTCCGAGATCTTCTACACCGGGATCAAGGTCATCGACCTGCTGGCGCCGCTCGCGCAGGGCGGCAAGGCGGCGATGTTCGGCGGTGCGGGGGTCGGCAAGACCGTTCTGGTGATGGAGCTGATCAACGCCATGGTGGCGCGCTACGAGGGCATCTCGGTGTTCTCGGGCGTCGGCGAGCGCTCACGCGAGGGGCACGAGATGCTCTCGGACATGACCGCCGCCGGGGTGCTCGACCGCACGGTGCTGGTCTACGGCCAGATGAACGAGCCGCCGGGCGCGCGCTGGCGGGTGCCGATGACCGCGCTGGCCATCGCCGAGCATTTCCGCGACGCCGAGGCGCGCAACGTGCTGCTGCTCATGGACAACGTGTTCCGCTTCGTGCAGGCGGGCTCCGAGGTCTCGGGCCTGCTCGGGCGCATGGCGAGCCGGGTCGGCTACCAGCCGACGCTGGCCACCGAGGTCGCCGAGCTGCAGGAACGTATCGCTGCCTCCGAGAGCGCCGCGATCACCGCCATCGAGGCGGTCTACGTGCCCGCCGACGATTTCACCGACCCCGCCGTCACCACCATCGCCACCCATGTCGACAGCACCGTGGTGCTGAGCCGCGCCATGGCCGCCGACGGCATGTACCCGGCGGTTGATCCCATCGCCTCGGGCTCGATCCTGCTTGATACGCTCATCCTCGGGGACGAGCACGTGAGCGTCGCCAACCAGGTGCGCCGGGCCATCGAGCACTACCGCGAGCTGCAGGACGTGATCTCGCTGCTGGGCATGGAGGAACTCGGCCGCGAGGACCGTCACATCGTCGAGCGTGCCCGCCGCCTGCAACGCTTCCTGACCCAGCCCTTCACCGTCACCGAGGCCTTCACCGGCCTGCCCGGACGCTCCGTCTCCATCGAGGACACCATCGCCGGTTGCAAGGCGATCCTCGCGGGCGAGACTGACGACTGGGACGAAAGCTCGCTCTACCTCGTGGGCGATCTCGCCGAGGCGCAGGCCAAGGAAGAGGCGGCGCAGCGCGCGGAGGACGCCGCCGCATGAGCGCCGGGCTGCACCTGACGGTGACCACGCCGATGGAGGTGCTGGTGGACGCGACCGACGTCCGGTCGGTGCG
>NZ_JAATOS010000779.1:0-1242 GCF_011806505.1 Salipiger sp. HF18
GCCCGCGAGCTGCGCCGCCTCGTCGAGCCCGCGCTCGATCTGGGCATAGCCGCCGAGGATCGGGCGCAACGCCAGCGCGAGGTAGTTCGACAGGTAGGCCGCGAAGATCACCCAGATGGTGCCGTAGAGCCCGGTTCCGATCAGCGGCAGCGGCCGCAGGAAGAACAGGATCATGGCGACGCCGATGATGATGCCGGGAAGCGCGTAGGCCAGTTCCGATGCGAGGCGCAGCACCCGCGCCACCCAGCCCTCGCGCCATGTCAGCACGTAGCCGAGCGCCACCGAGACCGGGATCAGCACCGCCACGGTGGCGAGGGTGAGCAAGAGCGAGGTGGCAAACGCCTCGCGGATGCCCTCGTGGTGGAAGAGCGCGTTGGCGAAGTTCTCGAAGGTGATGGTCTCGGCGTTCAGCGGCTGGCCGTAGCCGCGCACCAGCGCGGTGCCGACAAGGGCCGAGAGCGGCAGCAGCAGGCAGAGCACGAGGTAGAGCCATGCCAGCCCCTCGACCGGTCCTCGCAAGGCGCCGAGGCTGCGGCGGGGCAGGCGCCGCGCGCTGTCGACGCGCTGGTCGCCGCGACGGCCGAGCCACGCGGTGAGCGCCATGCCCAGCACCGTGAGCAGCGCCAGCAGCAGTGCCAGCAGCGCCATGTCGTTGAGCGCCGAGGGGCCGTAGGAATTGAGCCGGCGGTAGATCAGCGTGATGAGCGTCGAGACGCGGGCGGGGATCCCCAGCATCGCCTGGATGCCGAAATTGCCGATGGAGGACACGAAGGCCAGCGCGGCGCCGGCGAAGATGCCTCCGCGTGCCAGCGGCAGCACGATGTCGCGGGTGAGGGCAAAGCCGCGGGCGCCCTGCGCCTGCGCGGCCTCGACCAGCGAGGAGGGAACGCGTTGCAGGCTCGCACGCACCGAGAGGAACACCAGCGGCGCGTTGTAAAGCCCGAGAAGGAAGACGATGCCGCCCATGGAATAGAGCGGGTGGCGGGTGCCGGGTGGCAGGGCGAGCCCCAGCGGGCCGAGGATCGGGCTCGCCGGTGAAAAGGCCTGCACCCAGGCCAGCGCCGTGACCTGCGGCGGGATCATCAGCGGCAGCACGAAGCCGAAGACCCAGAGCGTGCGGGCGCGCATGTCGGTGAGCGTGACCAGCATTGCCGCCGCAGTGCCGGTGACCGTCGCGAGAAGTGTCGAGGCCACCGAGATCGAGATCGTGTTGACTGTCGCCTCGACCACGCGGCGGTTTCC
>NZ_JAATOS010000780.1:0-1241 GCF_011806505.1 Salipiger sp. HF18
TGTCGGTGGTCGCGGCCTTCGCGACGGGCAAGACCCACATGCCGGGCGTGAGGGAGCTGCGCGTCAAGGAGAGCGACCGCATCGACGCCATGGCCGTGGGGCTGCGCGCCGCGGGCGTGACCGTCGACGAGGGCGAGGACTGGTGGACCGTGCACGGTCTTGGCCACGGCAATGTGCCCGGCGGCGTGGTGACGGCGAGCCATCTCGACCACCGCATCGCCATGTCCTTCCTGGTGATGGGGCTTGCCACGCGCTCCCCGATGCGGGTGGATGACGGCGGCCCGATCGCCACCTCCTTCCCGCTCTTCGAAGGTCTGATGACCGGGCTTGGCGCCGACATCTCGCGCGAGAGCCAGGCGCGGTGACGCGGTTTTCGGGCAGTCTTCAGCCGGGACGACCGCCCGGGCGCCGCGAGGCTTGCAGCCCGGCGCGGGGCTGGCCATAAGCCGGGGAGCACTGTCCGAACCGGAGACCACGCCCCCATGAGCTTCACCATCGCCATCGACGGACCGGCGGCCGCCGGCAAGGGCACCATCAGCAAGCGGCTGGCGGCGCATTTCGGCTTCGGTCACCTCGACACCGGGCTGCTCTACCGCGCGGTGGGCCGCCTGATGCTGACCGGCACCGAGCCGGTGGCGGCGGCGCAGGCGCTGGTGGCGGCCGATCTCGAGGCCGAGGGGCTGCGCACGGCGCAGGTGGCGCAGGCCGCAAGCAAGGTCGCCGCGATCCCCGAGGTCCGCGCAGCACTGGTGGATTTCCAGCGCGCCTACGCCCGGCGGTCGGGCGGCGCGGTGCTTGACGGGCGCGATATCGGCACGGTGATCTGCCCCGAGGCCGAGGCCAAGCTCTTCGTCACCGCCAGCGCCGAGGTGCGGGCCCGCCGGCGCTTCGACGAGATGCAGGGCAACGGGGTCGAGACCGATTACGAGACCGTGCTCGCCGAGACGAAGGAGCGCGACCACCGCGACCGCACCCGCGCCGACGCGCCGCTGCGCCCGGCGGAGGACGCGGTGATCCTCGACACCTCGGAGATGGACATCGAGAGCGCCGTCGCGCAGGCCATCGCCGCGGTCAACGCCACCATGAGCGAGAGGGCAGGGCAATGAGAACGCGCAACATCGGCGGGACGCAGGTCTCGTGCCTCGGCATCGGGGCGATGTCCTTCGCGGATTTCTACGGGCCGACGACCGAGGAGAACTCCTTTGCCATCCTCGACGCCGCCCGCGCCGCCGGGGTGACCC
>NZ_JAATOS010000781.1:0-1240 GCF_011806505.1 Salipiger sp. HF18
TCTGCCTCGCGGCGCTCTACGAGAGCTGGACGATCCCGCTGTCGGTGATGCTCGCCATGCCCATCGGCGTGCTGGGCACCATGGGCGCGGCCTACTGGTTCGGCTTCGACAACGGCGTGTTCTTCCAGGTGGGCCTGCTCACCGTCATCGGTCTGACCGGCAAAAACGCGATCCTCATCGTCGAATTCGCCCGGGAACGGTTCGAGGCCGGCGAGGAGATCCTGACGGCGGTGAAGGAGGCGGCGCGCCAGCGCTTCCGTCCGATCATCATGACCTCGCTCGCCTTCACCCTCGGCGTGGTGCCGCTGGTGCTGTCGAGCGGCGCCGGCGCCGGCGGCCGCAACGCGGTCGGTTCGGCGGTGCTGGGCGGGACCATCACCGGCACCGTGCTGGGCGTGATCTTCGTGCCGCTGTTCTTCGTGGTGGTGATGCGGATCTTCGGCCGCAAGCAGATCCGCGAGAACGCCGCGAAGGCCAAGGCCGAAACCGCCTGAGACCTGGCGCCATGACGCTTCCGACGCCGCCCCCGCCCCGGGGCGGCGTTTTCTTTTGTCGCACCGGTCTTTTCATGCGCCCGATGCCACCTAGATACATCATATTCACGATATTGAACATGATGGCCGGCAGCGCCCGGCAGGACCACAGCAGAAAGAGACGCGACATGCCCCGCAGCCCCATCGTCAAGAGCTTCTGGGACGAACCGACCGGAAGCTGGCAATACGTCTTCCACGATCCCGCCACCATGAAGGGCGCCATCGTGGATCCGGTCTGGGACTACGATCCGCTGGCCGCGGCGACCTCGACCCGGAACGCCGATGCGATCCTTGCCTACGTGCGCGAGGCGGGCATCGAGATCGTCTGGATCCTCGACACCCACCCCCACGCCGACCACTTCTCGGCGGCGCCCTACCTGCAGGAGCAGCTCGGCGCCCCCACCGCCATCGGCGAGAAGGTGGTGAAGGTCCAGAGGCTCTGGAAGGAGATCTACCACCTCGGCGACGACTTCCCCACCGACGGCTCGCAATGGGACCGGCTCTGGGCCGATGGCGCGCGCTTCGAGGTGGGCGAGATCCCGGTCACGGTGATGTTCTCGCCCGGCCACACGCTGGCCTCGGTCACCTATGTCGCCGGCGACGCGGCCTTCGTGCACGACACGCTCATGATGCCCGACAGCGGCAGCTCGCGCGCGGATTTCCCCGGCGGGTCCTCGGCAGAGCTCTACGCCTCGATCCGGCGTATC
>NZ_JAATOS010000078.1:0-13979 GCF_011806505.1 Salipiger sp. HF18
CATCGCGCTCTTCGAGGGCATGACGGTGCTCGACAACGTCATGACCGGGCGGCTCACCCACATGCACGCGGGCATCGCCAGCCAGGCGCTGTGGTGGGGCAAGGCCCGCAACGAGGAGATCGCCAACCGCGAGGTGGTCGAGAAGGTCATCGACTTCCTCGAGATCCAGTCGATCCGCAAGACCCCGGTGGGGCGGCTGCCCTACGGGCTCAAGAAGCGGGTCGAGCTGGCCCGCGCGCTGGCCGCCGAGCCGTCGATGCTGCTGCTCGACGAGCCCATGGCCGGCATGAACGTCGAGGAGAAGGAGGACATGAGCCGCTTCATCCTCGACGTGAACGACGAGTTCGGCACCACCATCGTGCTCATCGAGCACGACATGGGCGTGGTGATGGACCTGAGCGACCGGGTGGTGGTCATGGACTACGGTAAGAAGATCGGCGACGGGCCGCCCGACGAGGTGCGCCGCAACCAGGACGTGATCGACGCCTATCTCGGCGTGTCGCATTGAGGAGACCGCAGACATGCTGAACGACATCTTCATCAAGCCCTTCGTGGACATGTTCACCGCGCCGGACTTCCTGCTGCAGGTGCTGTGGGAGGGGCTGGTCTCGGGCATCCTCTACGCGCTGATCGCGCTGGGCTTCGTGCTGATCTACCGCTCGAGCCGGATCTTCAACTTCGCGCAGGGCATCATGGTGGTCTTCGCGGCGCTGACGCTGGTGGGGCTGCACGCCATGGGCGTGCCCGCCTGGATCTGCGTGATCCTGACGCTGGGCGTGATGTTTGTGCTCGCCGTCTCGATCGAGCGGGTGGTGCTGCGCCCGCTGGTCGGCCAGCCGGACATCATCCTCTTCATGGCCACCATCGGCATCACGCTGTTCCTGATCGGCCTCGGCGAGATCATTTTCGGCGGCGAGAACAAGGTGATGATCACCGACGAGCTCGGCATCCCCACGGATTCGCTGGTGCTCGAGCCCTGGGGCGGGCTGCTGATCCTCGAGCAGAAGGACATCACGGCGGTGGTCGTGGCGGCCCTTCTGGTGGTGGCGCTGCTGGCTTTCCTCAACAAGACCCGCATGGGCCGGGCGATCCGGGCGCTGGGCGACGACCACCAGGCGGCGCTGTCGGTGGGCATCTCGCTGCAGCAGATCTGGGTTCTGGTCTGGTTCATCGCCGGCATCATCGCGCTGGTCACGGGCATCGCCTGGGGCGCGCGGGCGGGGGTCAGCTTCGCGCTCGAGGTCATCGCCTACAAGGCGCTGCCGGTGCTGATGCTGGGTGGACTCGAATCGATCACCGGGGCCATCGTGGGTGGCCTGTTGATCGGGATGCTCGAGAAGCTGTTCGAGATCTACTGGGGTCAGCCGCTTCTGGGCGGCAACACCGAGACCTGGTTCGCGTTCGTGCTCGCGCTGATCGTCCTGCTGTTCCGCCCGCAGGGGCTGTTCGGAGAACGCATCATCGAAAGGGTCTAGCGCCGGTCCGCGCCTCTGGCGCGGCAGGTCCTCCGGGGGGAGAGTCTGAGGCGCCGGAGGGCGGAGCCCCGTCACGCAGGGGTCCCGGCCAGCCTTCGGGCGAAAGACAGGTGAGACACGGTGCGCACCACGTGCCCGGGATCACCGAAAAAGGGCGGAGCCCCCTTCTGGGCTCCACGCAAGGAGGTGGGTGGCACCGGAAGGAGAACGGACGCCACCGCGCTAGGGAGAAGAAAGAGATGGCAAAGCTGATCGCGATCCTCAACGTCACCGCCTGGGCCGGCTTCTGGGCCTTCGGCTACCTCGCCCTGACCGCCAGTGGCGGTGCGGGCGGGCAGATGGTGACCGCGGTGATCCTTGCGGCAATCGGCGGGGGACTGGGGCTCTGGGCCTGGTTCTGGCTGGTGCGGCACTCGGAGGTGACGGGCTACGCGCCGGCGCCGAAGCGGGCCTATCCCGACGAGGACCTGCGCCTGCACGAAGGCAGTCTCTGACACCGCGCAAGCGGCTCTTACGAACGCGAATTCGCGGCGGACCCGTCCGACCGCACAGGTGCCTCGCGCGCCATCAGACAAGGGAGGAGAGGCCAGATGCTCTACCGCACGGCCGGACAATTCAAGACCAGCTACCAAGCCGACCAGGCGCTGTTTCCCGTCCGGCAGGACGCGGTACTCCTGGCGGTGATCCTGGCCTTCGCCTGGGTGATCTTTCCGCTGACGGCGAGCGAGTTCACCTTCCAGACGCTGCTGATCCCGATCCTGATCTACTCGCTGGCAGCGCTGGGGCTGAACCTGCTGACGGGCTACGCCGGGCAGCTGTCGCTGGGCACCGCGGCCTTCATGGGGGTGGGCGCCTACGCCTGCTACAAGATGGTCACGCTGATGCCGTGGCTGAACCCGATCGTGGCGATCCTGTTCTCCGGCGTGTTCAGCGCCGGGGTGGGCGTGGCCTTCGGCATCCCCAGCCTGCGGATCAAGGGCTTCTACCTCGCCATCGCGACGCTGGCGGCGCAGTTCTTCCTCGTGTGGCTCTTCGAGAAGTGGGGCTGGCTCTACAACTACAACGCCTCGGGCGCGATCCAGGTGCCGAACCTCGAGATCTTCGGGGTCTACGTCGCCGGCCCGCAGGCCTCGTCCATCGTGCAGTATTTCGTGGTGCTGGGAGTGGTGACGCTGCTCACCGTGGTCTGCATCAACCTCACCCGCGGCAACCTCGGGCGGACGTGGAAGGCGACCCGCGACATGGACATCGCGGCCGAGCTCATCGGCATCAACCTGATGCGCTCGAAGCTGACCGCCTTCGCCGTGTCGTCCTACGTGGTCGGTGTCGCCGGTGCGCTCTTCGTCTTCATGTGGCGCGGCGCGGCCGAGCCCAACCTCTTCGACATCCCGCTGAGCTTCCGCATCCTGTTCATCGCCATCATCGGCGGGCTCGGCTCGGTGCTCGGCAACTACCTTGGCGCGATCCTGATCGTGGGTCTGCCGGTGTTGCTGAACACGCTGCCCGAGGCGCTCGGCATCCCGATCAGCTCGGCCACCGTCGAGCACCTGAACATCATGATCGTGGGCTCGCTCATCGTCTTCTTCCTGATCATCGAACCGCACGGGCTGGCACGGCTCTGGGCGCTGATCCGGGAGAAGCTCATCATCTGGCCCTTCCCGCACTGACGGGACGGGCGAACCGCAGATCATCGGATAAAAAGGGAGGAGACCTTGAAGATGAAACAGTTCAAGAGGCTGGCCGCAGTGGCGGCGCTGGGCGCGCTCATGGGAACCACCGCGATGGCCGAGGGGCTCTCGACGCCGAACCTCGCCTACCGCACCGGGCCGTTCGCCGCGACGGGCATCCCGATCATGAACGGCCAGGCCGACTACATGGCCATGCTCAACGCCCGCGACGGCGGCATCGGCGGCATCGCCATCGACTTCAGCGAGTGCGAGACCGGCTACAACACCGAAAAGGGCGTGGAGTGCTACGAGAAGACCAAAGGCTCGGCGATCGTGACCCAGCCCTGGTCCACCGGCATCACGCTGCAGGTGCTGCCCAAGACCAACGTCGACGAGATCCCGATCCTCGCGCCCGGCTACGGCTTCTCGCCGATGGCGGACGGGGCGGTGTTCCAGTGGGCCTTCAACACCCCGCTGAGCTACTGGGACGGGGCCTCGATTATTCTGAAGTACCTCTCGGAAATGGGCGATCTGAGCGGCAAGAAGGTTGCCTTCCTGCACCTCGACCACCCGTTCGGCAAGGAGCCGCTGCCCTATCTCGAGATGAAGGCCGAGGCGATGGGCTTCGAGCTGCTGCCGATCCCGGTGGGCCTGAAGGAGATGCAGAACCAGTCGGCGCAGTGGCTGCAGATCCGCCGCGAGCGTCCCGACTACGTGGTGCTCTGGGGCTGGGGCGCGATGAACGCCGGCGCCATCACCGAGGCCGCAAAGACCAAGTACCCGATGGAGAACATCCTCGGCGTCTGGTGGGCCGGGCATGACGCCGACCTCAAGCTCGTGGGCGAGGACGGCAAGGGCTACAAGTCCGTCAGCTGGTCCTTCCCGAACCCCGACGCGCCGGTCATGGCCGACGTCAAGAAGTACGTGATCGACGCGGGCAAGTCGCAGACCAACCCCGAGGAGATGGAAGGCGTCTTCTACTCCCGCGGTCTGGTGATCTCGGCGATCCTTGCCGAGGGCATCGTGGTGGCGCAGGAACATGCGGGCAAGCCCGACATCTCTGCCTCCGATCTGCGCTGGGGTCTCGAGAACCTCAACCTCACCGAGGAGCGGCTCGAAGAGCTCGGCCTCACCGGCATGGGGCCGCCGTTCTCGACCTCGTGCTCGAACCACACCGGCCACTCCGGCGGCTGGATCCTCGAGTGGGACGGCGCGAAATTCGTGAAGGCGTCGGACCTCATCATGCCCGACAGCGAGGCCATCTCCGAGCTCGAGATGGCCAAGGCCAAGGAATACGCCGAGGCCAACGCGCCCTGGCCGGTCAACGAAGACTGCCAGATGTGAGCTGACACGACCGGCGGCGGCGCCAGCCGCTGCCGCCGGGCCGTGACCCATAGGAGAAAGATGAAATCATGCTGGACGCCGGGCGCACCGAGACCCTTCTCGAGGTCAACAATATCGAGGTGATCTACAACCACGTCATCCTCGTGCTGAAAGGCGTGTCGCTGTCGGTGCCCAAGGGCGGCATCACGGCGCTGCTGGGCGGCAACGGCGCGGGCAAGACCACGACGCTGAAGGCGATCTCGAACCTGCTGCACTCCGAGCGCGGCGAGGTCACCAAGGGCTCGGTCATGTATCGCGGCGAGCGCGTGCAGGATCTCGACCCGGCGGCGCTGGTGAAGAAGGGCGTGATCCAGGTGATGGAGGGACGCCACTGCTTCGAGCACCTGACCATCGAGGAAAACCTGATGACCGGCGCCTTCACCCGGCGCGACGGCAAGGCCGCGGTCGAGCGCGATCTCGAGATGGTCTACGACTATTTTCCCCGGCTCAGGGAGCGGCGCAAGTCGCAGGCCGGCTACACCTCGGGTGGCGAGCAGCAGATGTGCGCCATCGGGCGGGCGCTGATGTCGCGCCCCGAGACGATCCTGCTGGACGAGCCGTCGATGGGCCTTGCGCCGCAGCTGGTGGAGCAGATCTTCGAGATCGTGAAAGCGGTGAACGAGGGCGAGGGCACGTCGTTCCTGCTGGCCGAACAGAACACCAACGTGGCGCTGCGCTACGCGCATTACGGCTACATCCTCGAAAACGGGCGCGTGGTGATGGACGGCCCCGCGGCGGACCTGCGCGAGAACCCGGACGTCAAGGAATTCTACCTCGGCATGTCGGACGACGGCCGCAAATCGTTCCGCGACGTGCGCTCCTACCGCCGCCGCAAGCGCTGGCTGGCATGACACGGGGCGATGCGCTGCTTTCTCGGCCTGCCGGTTCCCGAGCCGCTGCTGCCGATCATGCTCGGGCTGCAGGAGGCGGTGCCGGTGGGGCGGCCGGTGCCCGAGGAAAACCTGCACCTGACGCTGGCCTTCCTCGACGACCAGCCCGAAGCGGTGCTGGACGAGCTGCACATGGCCCTCGACGGCAGCCCGCTGCCGGGCTGCGAGATGGCAGTCGCGGGGCTCACCGCCTTTGGCGGGCGGCGGGTGAAGCTGCTGGCGGCAGAGGTGGCGCGCGCACCGGGGCTCGTGGCGCTGCGCCGCGCGGCACTGAAGGCGGTGACCGCGGCGGGGATCGCGCTGCCGCGCGAGAGGTTCCGCCCGCACGTGACGCTTTTGCGTTTCGGCGCGGGGCTGGGTCCGGCGGACCGGGCGCGGTTCGAGGAGGCCGTGGCGCACCATGCCGGGGTGCGCTCCGACCCCGCGCCGGTCGAGGTGATGAGATTGGTGGGGTCGGTGCTGACGCCCGCGGGCGCGGTCTACGAGACCCTGGCGGAATACAGGCTGGACGCAGGATCCGGGGAAGACTGAAAGGGAGGCTCGGCTGAGCATGTATTACGACGACCTGGAAACCCGCAGCGCCGACGAGCGCGCCACGGCGCTGACCGAGGCGCTGCCCGCGCAGATCGCGCGAGCGCAGAAGTTGCCGGGCTATGCCACGTCGCTGGCCGGGATCGACGCGGCGTCGGTGACCGACCGCGCGGCGCTTGCCGCGCTGCCGGTGCTGCGCAAGTCGGCGCTGGTCTCGGCGCAGGGGGCGGCGGCGCCCTTCGGTGGCTACGCGGCGCGGCCTGCGCACGGCTTCGCGCATGTCTTCCAGTCGCCGGGCCCGATCTACGAGCCGGGCGGGGCCGAGCACGACTGGTGGCGGCTGGGGCGTTTCCTCAACGCCTGCGGCATCGGGCTGGGCGACATCGTGCAGAACTGCTTCGGCTATCACCTGACCCCCGCCGGCATGATCTTCGAGAACGGCGCGCGGGCCGTGGGCGCCGCCGTGCTGCCCGCCGGCACCGGCCAGACCGAGCTGCAGGCCCGCGCCGCCCATGACGTGGGCGTCACCGCCTACGCGGGCACGCCGGATTACCTGAAGCTGATCCTCGAGAAGGCCGACGAGATGGGGCTCGAGCTCAGAATCGCGCGGGCGGCGGTGTCGGGCGGGGCGCTGTTCCCGTCGCTGCGCCAGTTCTACGCCGACCGCGGCATCTCGTGCCGGCAGTGTTACGCGACGGCGGATCTCGGCATGGTGGCCTACGAGAGCGAGGCGATGGAGGGGATGATCTGCGACGAGCAGGTGATCGTCGAGATCGTGACCCCGGGCACCGGCGACCCGGTGGCCCCGGGCGAGGTCGGCGAGGTGGTGGTGACCACGCTCAACCCGGACTACCCGCTGGTCCGCTTCGCCACCGGCGACATGAGCGCGGTGATGGAGGGTGAGAGCCCCTGCGGCCGCACCAACCTGCGCATCAAGGGCTGGATGGGCCGCGCCGACCAGACCACCAAGATCAAGGGCATGTTCGTGCGCCCCGAGCAGGTCGCCGCGCTGGTGGCCAAACATTCCGAGATCGACCGGGCGCGTGTGGTGGCCAGCCGCGATGGCGAGATGGACGTGATGACCGTGCGCATCGAGACCGTTGCCGAGGATCCGGGCGCCTACGCCGGCACGATCTCGGAGGTGCTGAAGCTCAAGGGCATCGTCGAGCTGGTCAAGCCCGGCGGTCTGCCCCGCGACGGCGTGGTGATCGAGGACACGAGGCAATACGACTGACCGGCTGCGCGCCGCCCCCGGCGCGGGGACATTCACCGAGAGGGGGTTGACCCGCCAACGGCGCCCCCCATCTCACGGCTAACGCGGTTCAGCGCGTGTCTTCGGGTGATCCCCCCATCATGAACATCGTTCTTCTCGTCCTGGGCCTTGTCGGACTTGTCCTGGGAGGCGACGCGCTTGTGCGCGGCTCGGTCGCGCTCGCGCGCCGGCTCGGCCTGTCGCCGCTGGTCATCGGCCTGACCCTCGTCGGTTTCGGAACCTCTCTGCCCGAGCTGGTGACCAGCCTGCAGGCGGCTTGGGTCGGCTCGCCGGGCATCGCCATGGGCAATGTCGTCGGCAGCAACACCGGCAACATCCTCCTGATCCTCGGGATCGCCGCGCTGATGGCGCCGATCGCGGTCGAGCGCGCCGCCTTCCGGCGCGACGGCACGGTGCTTCTGGTTGCCACCGCGCTCTGCCTCGGCTGCACGCTGATGGGCGAGATCGGGCGGGTTGCAGGCGCCGCGCTGGTGCTGGCGCTTCTGGCCTATGTCGGCGGCACGCTGGTGCACGAACGCCGTCGCGCCACCGCCGCGCAGGCGGTCTTTGAGGCCGAGGCCCAAGTGTTCGACATCCCCGAAGGGCGCCCCTGGCGTGACCTGCTGCTGACTTTCGGCGGGCTCGCGGGGATCATCCTCGCGGCGAAGTTCCTCGTCACGGGCGCGGTGGGGCTGGCCCAGATGGCGGGGATTCCCGAGACGGTGATCGGTCTCACCATCGTTGCCGTAGGCACGTCGATGCCCGAGCTTGTCACCTCGGTGCTGGCGGTCCGCAAGGGGCAGGGCGACGTGGCATTCGGCAACATCGTCGGCAGCAACATCTTCAACATACTGGGCATTCTCGGCGTCACGGGGCTGGTGCAGCCGCTGGCCGTCCCGCCCGAGATCGTCCGGCTCGACATCTGGGTGATGCTCGGCGCGACGCTGGCCCTGACGCTCTTCGCGACGACCGGCTGGCGTGTCAGCCGGCGTGAGGGCGCGCTTCTGCTGGCGGCCTACGTGGTCTACGTGGGCTGGCTGGTGGCGACTGCGATCTGAGCGCCTCAGAGCAGCTCGAGCACCCGTTCCGGCGGCCGCCCGATCACCGCGCGGTCGCCGTCGATGGCGAGCGGGCGCTCGATCAGCTTGGGCTCTTCGGTCATGGCGCGCAGAAGGGTCTCGTCGTCGCTGTCGGGCGCAAGCCCCAGTGCGCGGAACGCGGGCTCGCCGCGGCGCATCATCTCGATGGCGGGCAGCCCGAGCGCGGCCTGCGCGGCGCGCAGCTCGTCGAGCGAGGGCGCGTCCTCGAGATACTTGCGGATCTCGGGGTCCACGCCGTGCTCCTGCAGCAGCGCCAGTGCTGCACGGGATTTCGAGCAGCGCGGATTGTGCCAGAGGATCACAGCCAGTCCTCCCGGCCGGTGCCAACCGCCTCGGCCACGTTGGCAAAGCCGTCGCGGGCGAGCAGGGCGTCGAGCCCGGTGACGATCTCGGGCACGAGGCTCATGCCGCCGTAGACCAGCGCGGTGTAGACCTGCACCGCCGAGGCGCCCGCGCGGATCTTGGCATAGGCCTGTTCGGCGTTCGAGACCCCGCCCACGCCGATCAGCGGCAGCTTGCCCTCGGTCAGCACCGAGAGCCGCGCCAGTACGCGGGTGGATTTCTCGAAGAGTGGGGCGCCGGAGACGCCGCCGGCCTGATCGCGCAGCGGCGACACGAGCCCTTCGCGCGAGAGGGTGGTGTTGGTGGCGATCACGCCCGAGACGCCCGAGGACAGCGCCACCTCGGCCACGTCCGCAAGGCCCGCCTCGTCGAGATCCGGCGCGATCTTGAGGAAAACCGGAATCGGGTGCGCCAGCGCCGCGCGCGCCTGCATGACCCCCGCCAGCAGGCCCGCCAGCGCGTCCTTGCCCTGCAGGTCGCGCAGCCGCTCGGTGTTGGGCGAGCTCACGTTGACGGTGGCGAAATCGAGCTCCTCGCCGCAGCGGCTCAGCACCTGCGCGAAATCGGCAGCGCGGTCGCTGCTGTCCTTGTTGGCGCCGAGGTTGAGCCCCAGCACCATGTCCCGGGGGCGGCGCATCAGGCGGCCCGCGACCGCCTCCATGCCGTCATTGTTGAAGCCGAAACGATTGATCGCGGCGCGGTCCTCGGTCAGCCGGAAGAGCCGCGGCTTGGGGTTGCCCGGCTGCGGCCGGGGCGTCACGGCGCCGACCTCGACGAAGCCGAAGCCCGATTGCGACAGCGCCTGCAGAGCCTCGGCGTTCTTGTCGAAGCCCGCGGCAAGCCCCACCGGGTTGGACAGCTCCAGCCCCGCCACCGTGCATGCCAGCCGGTCCGAGGTCAGCGTGCCGGCCGAGGGCGCTAGCCCCTTGCGCAGCGCCGCGAGGGCGAGGCCGTGGGCGCTTTCGGGGTCCATCCGGTGCAGCAGCGCGAGACCTGCGCGTTCGAACAGGCTCATGTCATGTCATCCGGGAACAGGTGGCCGCCGACTTCCAGCGGCAGCGGGCGCGACCAGCGCACGTCCGCCAGCCGCAGCGGGCCGTAGAGGTGGGGGAAGAGCGCACCGCCGCGCGAGGGCTCCCACTTCAGCTCGGGGCCGAGAGTGTCGGCCTCGAGCGCCAGCAGGTAGAGACCCTCTATGCCGTCGAAATGCTTGGACGCGGTCTCGCGCACCTGTTCGAGGGTCGAGAAATGCACATAGCCGTCGGCCACGTCGATGGGGGCGCCTGCGGTCTCGTTTTCGGCCTGCAGCGCGGCCCATTCTTCGGATCTGAGGATCTTGTAAATAAGCATGGCATCCAGATGCCGGGGAACGCCCCTCCGGTCAATCCCCGGCGAGGCGCCTTCGCCTCACAGCCAGCGGGCGAAATGCCGGTGGATGCGGGGGATGATCACCCAGATCATCGAGATCACGATGATCGGCACCAGCACGAGATTGCGCTGCCATATCTGCCAGTCGACGGTCAGCGGCGTGAGCGCGTAGATCAGCCCGGTGACAAGCGGATAGACCATGAGAAAGACCAAGACGGCGAAGCGGGGGCGGGAGGGGGCGCGGGCGGTGCGGGACATGTGCGTCTCCATAATGGAACGGAACGTATCGTTCCTATAAAGGCTGGCCTCCGGCGCTGTAAAGCCGTATGAGGGAAAAAACCTTGGACGATCGCCAGCAATGACCGAAAAACGCGCATCCATCGGCGCCCGACGCAACCCCGCGACCGAATCCGCCGTGCTGGATGCGGCGGTGGAAATCGTCGAGGAGCAGGGCATCGGCGCGCTCACCATGGAGGCGGTGGCCCGGCGCGCGCGGGCGGGCAAGGCGACGCTCTACCGCTGGTGGCCGACCCGCGGGGCGCTGCTGCTGGCGGTCTACCAGCGCCAGAAGACGATCACGAGCTACCCCGACACCGGCACGCTCGAGGGTGACGTGAAGGCCTTTCTGGACACGCTCTTCGCCCACTGGAGCCGCCCTGAAGGCGGCATCTTCCGCCACATCGTCGCGGCCTCGCAGGGCGACGACGATGTGCGCGAGGCGCTCGAGGCCTACCGGCAGGACCGGCTGGACAGCCTGTCGGTGCTGTTCGAACGGGCGGTGCAGCGCGACGAGCTCTCGGACGAGGTGCCGTCGCGGAGCATGGCGCAGGCGATGATGGCGATGGCCTGGCTGCACCTGCTCGTCAATCGGCTCGACGCCGACACCGGCGGCATCGCGCGGACCCTGGTGCGCGGCTGGACCCGGCCGTAACCCGATCCGGGCAGGCGTTTTCCGGGCATCGGCGCGCCGCGTCAAGGCAGTGTCGCCGAGCCGGGGCAGGGCAGGGGCAGCGGCGCTTTGACAGCGCCGCAGAAGCGTTGCAACATCCTTGACATAAATGCCTACAGAGAGGTTCTCCCGATGACTTTTCGTCTGCTGAGCAGTGCCGCGGCGCTTGCTATCACCGCTGGCGCGGCAAGCGCCGATTACTCGCTCACCATCCTCCACACCAATGACTTCCACTCGCGCTTCGAGCCGATCAGCAAGTACGATTCGACCTGCTCGGGCGAGGACAACACCGCGGGCGAGTGCTTTGGCGGCTCCGCCCGCCTGGTGACGGCGCTCGAAGACGCGAAGGCGCGGCTCGACAACTACCTGCTCGTCGATGGTGGCGACCAGTTCCAGGGCACGCTGTTCTACACCTATTACAAGGGCAAGCTCGCCGCCGAGATGATGAACAAGATGGGCTACGACGCGATGACCGTGGGCAACCACGAATTCGACGACGGCCCCGAGGTGCTGCGCGGCTTCGTCGATTCGGTCGATTTCCCGGTGCTGATGTCGAACGCCGACATCTCGGGCGAGCCGCTGCTCTCCGATGCGATCATGAAATCCACGATCATCGAGAAGAACGGCGAGAAGATCGGCCTCATCGGCCTCACCCCGCAGGACACCGACGAGCTCGCCTCGCCGGGTCCGAACATCGTCTTCACGGCCCCCGCCGACGCGGTGCAGGGCGAGGTCGACAAGCTGACCGAAGAGGGCGTCAACAAGATCATCGTGCTGTCGCACTCGGGCTACAAGGTCGACATCTCGGTGGCCGAGAACACCACCGGCGTCGACGTGATCGTCGGCGGCCACACCAACACCCTCCTGGGCGAGATGGACGGCGCCGAGGGGCCCTATCCGACCATGGTGGGCGACACCGCCATCGTCTCGGCCTATGCCTATGGCAAGTTCCTGGGCGAACTCAACGTGACCTTCGACGATGACGGCAAGGTCGTCTCGGCCGAGGGCGCGCCGCTGATAATGGACGCCTCCGTGGCCGAGGACGCGGCCACCGTCGACCGCATCGCCGAGGCCGCCGCGCCGCTGGACGAGATCCGCAACAAGGTGGTGGCCGAGACCTCGGACGAGATCGTCGGCTCGCGCGAGATGTGCCGCGCCGAGGAATGCCCGATGGGCAACCTGGTGGCCGACGCCATGCTCGACCGGGTCAAGGACCAGGGCATCGACGTCGCCATCTCGAACGGCGGCGGTCTGCGCGCCTCGATCGACGCGGGCGAGGTGACCATGGGCGAGGTGCTGACGGTGCTGCCGTTCCAGAACACGCTCTCGACCTTCCAGGTCAAGGGCAGCACCCTTGTCCAGGCGCTCGAGAACGGCGCCAGCCAGATGGAAGAGGGCGCCGGCCGCTTCCCGCAGGTCTCGGGCATGTCCTTCACCATCGATCCCTCGGCCGAGCCGGGCAGCCGGATCTCCGACGTCAAGGTCGGCGGCTCCGACATCGACCCCGAAAAGGTCTACGGCGTGGTGTCCAACAACTACGTGCGCAACGGCGGCGACGGCTACAAGATGTTCGTGGACGCCGAGAACGCCTACGACTTCGGCCCCGACCTCGCCGACGTGACGGCGGAATACCTCGCCGCCAACACCCCCTACACGCCCTACACCGATGGCCGGATCACCGTGAAGGAGTGATCCCCGCCGCCTGAACGGCTGCAGGACAGGGGAAGGGCGCGCGGACCGGGGTCTGCGCGCCCTTTCTGCATCCCGGGGCCTTCATCCGGCGGCCTGCATCCGGGGGGCTGTACCCGGCCGGACCTCACGCGCGACGCGGCGCGCGGGCGCGCATCGCCAGACCCGCGGCAAGGTTGCGCCCCAGCAGCACGATGTTCACCGCACCGGCACAGAGCTCCACCGCCTGCACCGTGGCGAAGGGCCCCGAAAGATCCCCCGCCCGCGCCCGCAGCCCGAGGAACACCGCCGCCGGGATCATCACCAGCAGCCCGTTGACCGCGGCCAGCCGCATCCGCCGCAGCTTGGCCCGCGCGGCGGGGCCGGGCACGCGCCCCGCCAGCCGGGCACCGCTCGCCCCGGCGGTGGCCAGCGCCCGCACCAGAAGCGGCAGCGCGTAAAGGATGCCCTGCCGCAGCACCACGACGGTGGCCGCAGACGCGCCCAGCTCGCACCAGAGCGCGAGCGACCAGAAACAGGCGACGAGGCCAAGCGCCGCGGCGCCGGAAACCCCATGCAGCGTGACGAGACGGGAACGGGACATTGCGACTCTTCTTTTGAATAGCGAGCTATGTATATGCTGATTGCATAGCGCGCTATGTAAGTATAGGCAAGCCCCATGAGCGATTTCGACAAGCACCGGTCCGCCGGCTATCTGGCCAACCACATGGCGCGGGTCTTCGCCCACGCCCTGGCCGAACGCATCCGCCCGCTCGGGCTGGCGCCGGGGCAGTTCATGACCCTGATCGAGCTCTGGCGCGAGGACGGGCTCACCCAGCGCGACCTCGTGGCCCGGCTCGACGTGGAGCAGGCCACCATGGCCAACACGCTGAAGCGGATGGAACGCGACGGGCTGATCACCCGCCGCGCCCATGACAGCGATTCCCGCGCCCGCACCATCCACCTGACCGAGCACGCCCGCGCCCTGCAGGGCCCCGCCGAGGCCGCCGCCAACGCGGTCAACGCTCAGGCCATGCGCGGCATGAGCGGCGCCGAGCGCAGCGACTTCATCCGCCTCATGACCCACGCCATCGACTCCTTGAAGCCCTGACCCTTCATCTTGCCGGATAAACTCCGGGGGAGTCCGCGCCAGCGGACGGGGGCAGCGCCCCCGGCTTCCGCGTCGCCTGGCGCAACGCCGGGCCACGTCCCCGACGCATCCGCCGCTGGCCAAACCGCGCGGGGACGGGCATCCTGCGCCGGGAACCCTGGGAGTCACCGATGCAAGGCCACTGCACCTGTGGAGAAATCGCCTACCGTCTCGCCGAGGCGCCGCTCGTCGTGCACTGCTGCC